>CALFEM010000265.1 GCA_937950105.1 uncultured Alphaproteobacteria bacterium
ATACGGCGACCACCGAGATCTACACTCTTTCCTACACGACGCTCTTCCGATCTGCATGGCTTCGACGAACAGCGGCGTGTGCATGCGCCCGGGGTCGGTCAGTAGCGCGCGTCCGCCATCCGCGAGATTGCGAGCGAGGATCGCCGCGACGGGGGCATGGGCGGCCCGATCGTAGAGCACATCGGCGCCGATGATGATGTCGTAGCGGCCGTCGTCGTGCCAGTCGTTCCAGTCGGCCACGACGGCATCGATCTCCGCGAGGCCGTTCAGAGCGGCGTTGTGGCGGCAAAGCGCGATCGCTGCGTCGAGATGATCGGTCTGGCGCACGTCGGCGCCACGTCTCGCCGCGGCAATGCCGGCAAGGCCGGTCCCGGCGCCCATCTCCAGCAGCCGACGTCCGCCGAGGCGGTCGTCGCATGCCAGCCGGCGGGCGAGGGCAATGGCCGACTCCCACAGCAGCAGTCCGAACGGGAACACGTCGAAGCGGTCGGCGACGGCCAGCAGCGCGGTCTGATCGCGAACCGCGGCGATCTCGAGGGAGAACACCCCGCAGTCGATGCGGTGCGGCGCCAACGGGAGCGCGTCGAGGGCGTCGGATCGGGACGGCACGGTATGACCTGCGAGTTGCTGAAGCTGGCTTCAAGGTAGCGTGACGGGGCTGCGGGCCCGGTCGGCGCGCCGCATTGTCAGCCGGTCCGATTCGACCCCATGGTGCCACGGTGCGCTCGTATCGCAGATCATGAAATCCGCCACAGCCCGGCAGCATTTTGGTTTCCGGAGATCGCAGCCGGCGACCGCTCCGACTGCCCATCTCGCAGTTGCGAAATGAACGTGACATGCGTCACCGACCACGTTTTTACGCTCGTGTAGTTCGCAGTTAATCCCGAGCGCTGCGCTTCGCGCCGATTTCCCGTCGACTGGAAAAGAGACCCATGAGACTTCATCCCAAGTTCTTGATGTCGTTGGCTGTTCTAGCGCCCATGGCGGGCATGGCGGTGGCCGCGACCCCGCCGGCGCCGGCCCGTCCGGCCACCGCTACGGCCGAGGTGCTGGCAGCGCCCGCCGCAGCCGCCGTGGCGACCGGAACGCTGCGCATCGAGCCGGTGGAGATCGACGATCTGAAGTCGGTCTACGCGACGGTTCGCTCGACCGACCGTATCGAGGCGCGCGCGCGCATCGGCGGCACCGTGGCTTCGCTCGCCGTCGACGAGGGCTCCGAGGTCGAGACCGGCAAGGTGCTCGCCATCGTCGCCGACCAGAAGCTGGCGCTGAAGCTCAAGGCGCTCGATGCGCAGATCGCCGGTCTCAAGGCTCAGCGCGAGAACACCGAGCGCGAGCTCGGCCGGCAGGAGGAACTCATCAAGCGCGGCTTCACGCCGAAGGCCAAGGTCGACGAACTGCGCACGCAGGTCGAGGTGGTCACCAATCAGCTCAAGTCGGCGACCGCAGAACGCGACGTCGTGCGCCGCCAGGTCGAGGAGGGCGAGGTGCTGGCGCCCGCCAACGGCCGCGTGCTGATGGTGCCGGTGACGGTCGGCTCCGTCATCATGCCGGGCGAGAGCCTCGCCACCATCGCCGCCAACGCCTACGTGCTGCGCCTCGATCTGCCCGAGCGGCACGCCCGCTTCATCAGGAAGGGCGACACGGTGCAACTCGGCGCGCGCAGCCTCAACGCCGGCGAGCAAAAGCTGGTCAAGGGCGAGATCAGCCAAGTCTACCCGGAACTGCAGGGCGGGCGCGTGCTCGCCGACGCGACCGTCGAGGGCCTCGGCGACTTCTTCGTCGGCGAGCGTGTGCTCGTCTACATCTCGGGCGGCAAGCGGCGCGGCATCGTCATCCCTCGCGACTACGTGACGACGCGCTACGGCTACGACTTCGTGAAGATCTCGCGCAGCGGCGGCGGCATCTCCGAGGTGGTGGTGCAGCTCGGCCTGCCGTCGGAGCTGAAGGACGGCAGCCAGGGCATCGAAGTGCTCGGCGGATTGAACCCCGGTGACGAGATCCTGAAGCCATGAGCACGAACACCAGCCCCACGCCCGGCGCGGAGCCGAACCTCGGTCTTTCGGGTCGTCTGACGCGCGCCTTCATCGGTTCGCCGCTGACGCCGCTGCTGCTGCTCGCCTCGATTGCGCTCGGCCTGATCGCGCTCGTCAACCTGCCGCGCGAGGAGGAGCCGCAGATCTCGGTTCCGCTCGTCGACATCATGGTCAACGCCGACGGTCTCAAGGCCGAGGATGCCGTGCGTCTCGTCACCGAGCCGCTCGAGACCATCGTCAAGTCGATCAACGGCGTCGAGCACGTCTACAGCCAGACCATGGACGACCGCGTCGTCGTCACCGCGCGCTTCCTCGTCGGCACCGAAGCCGACAATGCGATCTTGCGCGTCCACGACAAGGTGCAAGATCGCATTGTCGGCTTCGGTGCCGACGAGAGATCGGAAGAGCACACGTCTGAACTCCAGTCACTTAGGCA
>CALFEM010000266.1 GCA_937950105.1 uncultured Alphaproteobacteria bacterium
GAAGCGTCCCGAGCCGCCCCTCGCCATGATGGCGATGTCGCTGTTCTATCTCGTGCTGTTCACGGCGCTGTGCGCTGTGCTGAGCTATGCGTCCGTCGCCTTCGGCCTGCCGCTGCTCGACGCCGAGCTCGCCGCGCTCGATGCCCGTCTCGGGCTCGACTGGATGGCGCTGCTCACCTTCGTCGACGCTCACCCGCTGCTGGCTCTCGCCCTGCAGATCGCCTACGCGGCGAGCCTGCCGCACGTGGCTCTGGCGGCCCTCGTGCTGTCGTTCAACGGCGACCATGATCGCCTGCGTCTGTTCCTCGTGCTGTTCGCCGTCACCGGCGCCACCACCTGCGTCCTGTCCGGCCTGCTGCCGGCGGCGGGCGCCTTCGTCCATTACGCGCCGGCCGACCATCTCCGCGACGTGGTCGGCACCGATGCCGGCCTCTGGCACCTGACGCAGTTCAACGCGCTGCGCGACGGCACCATGACGGTGATCGACATCGCCCATGCCGAGGGGCTGGTGACGTTCCCGTCGTTCCACACCGCGCTCGCCATCGTGTGCGGCTGGGCGACGTGGCGGGCGCGCTACGTGGCGTGGCCGTCGGCCCTGCTGGCGGCATTCATCGTCGCCTCGACGCCGAGCATCGGCGGGCATCATTTCGTCGACATCTTCGCCGGCGCGGGGATAGCCTTCGCGGCGATCTGGCTGGCGCAACGCCAGTGGGCACCGCGCGCCGTGCGCGAGACGGCACTCGCCAGCGGTTGAGGCGGCTGCGCGGCCTATCCTTCCCGCTGCCGCGTCGGGGCCCCGGTCAGGCGGCGGTAAGCTTGCGCATCACGTCGTCAGAGACCTCGAAGTTGGCGAAAACCGCCTGCACGTCGTCGTCGTCCTCGAGCGTGGCGATCATTTTCATGATCGAGCGCGCCTGATCCTCGTCGACCTGGGTCGAGAGGCTCGGCTTCCAGACGACCTTGGTGCTTTCGGCTTCGCCCAGCGCCTTCTCGAGCTCGCCGGCGACCGTGCCGAGGCTGTCGAAGCTGCAAATAATGACGTGGCCGTGCTCGTCCGAGACGACGTCGTCGGCGCCCGCCTCGATGGCCGCTTCGAGCACCTTTTCCGCCGACCCGACGCCCGCCTTGTAGGTGATCTCGCCGACGTGGGCGAACATGTGCGAAACCGAGCCGGTCGAGCCGAGGTTGCCGCCGAACTTGGTGAAGGCTGCACGCACCGCGCCGCCGGTGCGGTTGCGGTTGTCGGTCAGCGCCTCGGCTATGACGGCGACGCCGCCCGGCGCGTAACCCTCGTAGCGGATCGTCTCGTAGGCCTCGGTGTCGCCGCCCTGCGCCTTCTTGATGGCGCGCTCGATGTTGTCTTTCGGCATGTTCTCGGCGCGCGCCGCCTGGATGGCGAGGCGGAGGCGCGGGTTCATGCCCGGATCGGGCGAACCCATCTTGGCGGCGACGGTGATTTCGCGCCCGAGCTTGGCGAACATCTTGGCGCGGGCCGCATCGGCGCGACCCTTCTTGTGCATGATGTTCTTGAAGGCTGAATGGCCGGCCATGGATGTTTCCCGTCAGGCTCGCGCGGCGTGCGCACGGACAATCGATTTGTGAGTGCGGTTTCTATAGCTCGCGATACCGGGAGGCGGTCAAGACGCCTGCCAGAACTCCGGCTCGATCGGCTTCAGCACACCGCCGACGCGCAATGCGCCGCACGCCCGCGCGAGGCCGTTCGCGTCGTCGATGTCGATGGCGAGGCCCGACAGCGTCGCCGGGCCGCCCGCCGGCTCGAACCGCCCGCGCGGGATCTTGGTGATGAAGCGCGTTATCGGCTCCTCGGTGTCCATGCCGAGAACAGAGTTGTAGTCGCCACACATGCCGGCGTCCGTCATGTAGGCGGTGCCGCGCGCCAGCACGCGCTCATCCGAGGTCGGCGTGTGCGTGTGCGTGCCCGCCATCCCGGAAATACGGCCATCGAGAAAATGCCCCAGCGCCTGCTTCTCGCTGGTCGCCTCGGCGTGGAAATCGACGAAAATGGCGTCCGCGCCTTCCTTGAGCCGGCAGGCAGTCAGCTCGGCATCGATCGCCCTGAACGGGCAATCGAGGTCCGTCATGAAGACGCGACCCATGGCGTTGACGACCAGCACGTCGGCGCCGTTCTTCGCCCGATAGAGCCCGGCGCCGCGCCCGGGCGTACCCTTGGGAAAGTTGATCGGCCGGATCAGGCGATCCTGGCGCTCGATGAAGACCAGCGTCTCCTTCTGGTCGAAGGCGTGGTTGCCGAGCGTCACCGCGTCGGCTCCGGCGTCGATCAACTCCTCGACGATCTTCTCGGTGATGCCGAAGCCGCCGGCGGCGTTCTCGCCGTTGATGACGACGAAATCGAGCGCATAGCGCTTGATGAGACGCGGCAGGTGCTCCTGCACGGCCGTGCGGCCGCTGCGCCCGACGATATCGCCCAAGAAAAGAAACCGCATTCTAAGCTCGATTCGGCCCGCACCTGATCGGACCGGATGGCGTCAGCACCCAGTCGAGGGGCTCGTCATAATCGAGATGGGGAACGGCGTCGACCTCCAACTCGTCGTAGGCGAGGCCGATGGCGATGACCGGCTTGATGGCGCGAACCTTGGCGAGGCTGCGGTCGTAGAACCCGCCGCCATAGCCAAGCCGCCAGCCGTGACGGTCGAACGCCAGCAGCGATGCGAGCACCACATCCGGGAACAGCTCCGGTGCCTCCGGCAGCGGCTCGCGGATGCCCCACATCTTCTCGGCCAGTGCATCCCCCTCGCGGTAGCGGCGGAAGATCAGCGGGCGGCCCTTGCCGTCCATGGCCGGCAGCGCGACCTCGTACCCCTCGGCCCACAGCCGCCGCATCAGCGGCATCGGGTCGATCTCGTCGCCGATCGCGGAAAAGGTCGAGACGACGGCACCGGGGGGCGGGCTGGCGAAACCGATGCCATGGGCGGCGATAGCTTCGGCAACGTGCTTGCCCTGCGCTTCGAATGCAGCTTGCCGCACCTGCTTCATTCGCGCACGAAGCTGCTTCTTATCGGCGGTGACGGCGGCGGCGTGGTCCGGGGTGTCTGTCATAGCCGCATAATGCGCGACGCGGGCAGCGGTGTCGAATGCGCCGAGGCCGCCGGCTCCGGGCCCGGTCGACAGCGGCGTGCGATCAGCGCGCACGCTGCTCGGCGTGAATTCAAGTGCCGCGGTGGCCGTTGGAACGTTTTGATCTCGCCGGGTCCCTACAAAAGTAAGGTGGGCGCCGTATGTCCGGGACCACGGTCCCGGTCAGGGACAGCTCCCTGGCAGATCTTATAGGCCCTGGAGATTCGTTTGTTCCTGACGCACCCCGCAGCGAAGCGAATGTAGGCGTTCGCGCGCCGGAAATCCACGGCTGCGGCGACATTTCCCGCGATTGTTGGTGAAGCGGCGAGCACCGAGGAGGCGACATGGCCCGGGACGGTCGCAATACAGCCCTCAGGCCGATTTGGCCTGCGCCTGCCCGGTCTGCGCGACGGGCTCGGTCAGCTGGCGCAGCATCTCGGTCGCTTCCTCGATCTGCACTTCGAGCGCCTTGCGCGTGTCCCAGAGTTCGTCGGCGATGAGCAGCGAGGTCATCAGCAGCAGGCGGTCGTAGCCGACCTGACCGAACTCGAGCGTCAGCTGCTCGACCCGCTCCTTGACGTGGGCAGCAAGCTCGATCAGGCGCTCCTCCTCGCCGTCGTCGCAAGCGAGACGGTAGGTGCGTCCATTGAGTGTGACCGAAACCTGCCCCATTTCCCCGTCCGGTTTTGCGCGGCGAATCAGTGCCGTCAGCCCTGATCCTCGATCAGGTTATGCAGGGAGTCGATCACCCAATCAATTCTGTTCACCACCAGATCCTGGCTGCGCTTCAGCTTGGTGATCTGCTGCTGGGCGGCGGCGAGCTGGCGCCGCAGCTCAGCGCATTCGCTTTCGAGCGCCGCCACGCGATCGGCCGGCTTTTCCGGCGCCGCCACCGGGCGCTGGCGCTTGGCCGCCGGCGCCGCAGCCGGCTTGCGGGCCGCCGAGGGGGCTTTCCCGGCCTTCGGAGGCTTCTTGACTTTGGCCCGCTCTGCCATGCGCGTTCGTCCCGTCTTTCAGTCGCTCATTGTCGCCCACGGTCGAACAGGGGCCATGCTTCAACGCACGCTCGGCCCCACGACGGCGGGCCTGGAACAATCCGACTCGTAACCGCGCGGGGCGGAGGGCGAGACTCGCACGTGGCGCCCTGTGAAAAGCATAGGAGCGCCTTTTGCGCCGCGTCAATTGAAGAACCTCGTCCAGCACGGCGCCAATCGTTTGCCGCCTGCGACCTTGCGACAGCTTTTTTGCAGGTGTGTCTCATTGACATAGGCCCCCGCCGCCAAGTTAATGGCGCCCGCCCGCCAGCGTCCCGAGTTTTGGGCCGAGGTTTGGGGGCCAAGAGAGACGCGCCCGTCGGAGGCGCGCGCTGCCGCCGCGGCTCAGTCGCGCGGTCCCCTGCCCGAGCGCCCCACCCTCGTTCGCCAACATAATTTTCCACTGGGAGATCACGAGCCATGGCAGTCAAGGTCGCAATCAACGGATTTGGTCGCATCGGCCGCAACGTGCTGCGCGCGATCGTCGAAAGCGGCCGCACCGACGTGCAGGTGGTCGCCATCAACGATCTCGGCCCGGTCGAGACCAACGCTCACCTGATGCGGTTCGATTCGGTGCATGGCCGCTTCCCCGGCAAGGTCACCGTTTCGGGTGACAGCATCGACGTCGGCACCGGCCCGATCAAGGTGACGGCCATCAAGAACCCGGCCGAGTTGCCGCACAAGGAGCTCGGCGTCGACATCGCCATGGAGTGCACCGGCATCTTCACGGCGCGCGACAAGGCCAAGATGCACCTCGACGCCGGCGCCAAGCGCGTGCTCGTCTCGGCGCCCGCCGACGGCGCCGACCTGACGGTCGTCTATGGCGTCAACCACAGCGCGCTGACCAAGGACCACCTGGTGGTCTCGAACGCCTCGTGCACGACCAACTGCCTCGCCCCCGTCGCCAAGGTGCTGAACGACCTCGTCGGCATCGACAAGGGCTTCATGACCACCATCCACTCCTACACCGGCGACCAGCCGACGCTCGACACCATGCACAAGGACCTCTATCGCGCCCGCGCCGCGGCCATGAGCATGATCCCGACCTCGACGGGCGCGGCGAAGGCCGTCGGCCTCGTGCTGCCGGCGCTCAACGGCCGCCTCGACGGCACCGCCATCCGCGTGCCGACCCCGAACGTCTCGGTCGTCGACTTCAAGTTCATCGCCAAGCGCGAGACCACCAAGGACGAGATCAACAAGGCCATCATGGCGGCCGCCAACGGCCCGCTGAAGGGCGTGCTCGGCTACACCGAGCTGCCGAACGTGTCGATGGACTTCAACCACGACGCCCACTCGTCGATCTTCCACATCGACCAGACCAAGGTGATGGACGGCAACCTCGTGCGCGTCATGAGCTGGTACGACAACGAGTGGGGCTTCTCGAACCGCATGAACGACACCGCCGTCGCCATGGCCAAGCTGATCTGATCCAGACCAGAGCGTCAGCAGCACCAAAGAACGACGGGCCGCGCCGGACTGATGTCTGGCGCGGCCTTTTCATTGGCCGGGCGCCGACCTACCATCGCACGACAAGCACCAGCGCCGGGCAACGTGCGCGACCCGAAAGGCAGCAGCTCCATGCCGACACCCGAACACCACACCAAGCAGCTCACCGAGCGCCTGCACACGACCATCGAGCCGGTCGGCAATTTCCTCAGCGAGCTGTTCCACCTGATCGGCCTGTTCGCCATCGGCGCGGCAACGGTGTGGGCCGCGGTAGCGTTCTTCATCCAGTTGATGGCCAAGCACCACGCCTCGATCGAGGACCTGCTGCTGCTGTTCATCTACCTCGAGATCGGCTCGATGGTCGGCATCTACTTCAAGACCAACCGCATGCCGCTGCGGTTCCTGATCTACATCGGCATCACCGCGCTGACCCGCCACCTCATCGGCTGGGTCAACCACGAGCCGAAGCCCGACATGGGCGTCATCATCCTGTCGGCCGGCATCCTGATCCTGGCGCTGTCGGTGCTCGTCATTCGCTTCGCGTCGTACAAGTACCCGTCCGGCGTCCCCCTAGGCGAGACGGGTGAGCTGACCGACACCGACATGGCGACAAAGAAGAAGGCGTAGGCGCGGGCCCAGCTCCACGCGCCTCCCGGTCGCGCCCTCCGCTGGGTGTGGTCAGGCCTGTATTGTCCTGAACCAAGGTTCCCCACAGCTATTCACGGTACGGGCAGAACCCTGCTTTCGGCCGCCTTGGCAGCGCCCTCACCCGGCAGTACGAACGCGTGCGCGACACGCGCCGGCCCGCCGACGGGTCCGGCCGATGTTTGCTCGCGCTTGCGCCTGTGACCAATTCCGATGCGGTCCGGCCCCCGCCGCCTGCCGACAGGCGGCTCCCGGCTCAACGGCCCGCTCGCCACAACGAGAGGACAACCCCATGACCGAGAAACTCGAAGACATCGCCCAGCGCATGGTCGCGCCGGGCAAAGGCATCCTGGCCGCCGACGAGAGCAGCGGCACCATCAAGAAGCGCTTCGACAAGATCAACCTGGTCTCGACCGAGGACGCGCGCCGCGACTACCGCGAGATGCTGTTCCGCTCGACCGACGCCATGAAGAACCACATCTCCGGCGTCATCCTGTACGACGAGACAATCCGCCAGAAGGCCAAGGACGGCACGCCGCTCACCGACATCATGAAGGCGGCCGGCTCGATTCCAGGCATCAAGGTCGATATGGGTGCCAAGGCGCTGCCCGGCCCGACGTCGAAGATCGAGACCGTGACCGAGGGGCTCGACGGCCTGCGCGAACGCCTCGCCGAGTACCACGCGCTCGGTGCCCGCTTCGCCAAGTGGCGCGCCGTCATCGCCATCGCCGACGGCTGCCCGACGTGGAACGCGGTGAAGGCCAACGCGCACGCGCTCGCCCGCTACGCCGCGCTCTGCCAGGAAGCCGGCATCGTGCCGATCGTCGAGCCGGAAATCCTGATGGACGGCGAGCATTCGAGCCACGACATCGACGAGTGCTACCGCGTCACCGAGTGGACGCTGCGCACCGTCTTCCGCTAACTCTACGACGCGCGCGTGCGGCTCGAGGGCATGGTGCTGAAGCCGAACATGATCGTCGCCGGCCAGAAGTGCGGCTCGCAGCCGTCCGCCGCCGAGGTCGCCGAAAAGACCGTGAAGTGCCTCAAGACTTGCGTGCCTTCGACCGTACCGGGCATCGCCTTCCTGTCGGGCGGCCAGTCGGACGAACTCGCCACCGAGCACCTGTCGCGCATGAACGCCATCGGCAATCTGCCGTGGGCGCTGACCTTCTCCTACGGCCGCGCCTTGCAGGCCGCCGCTCTGAAGGCGTGGGGCGGCAAGCCGGAGAACGTCGCCGCCGGCCAGCGCGCCTTCTCGCACCGCGCGCGCATGAACGGCCTCGCCGCCCTCGGCAAGTGGGAGCAGAAGCTCGAGAAAGCCGCTGCGTAGTTGGTGGCGCCACTTCGTGTCGCGCCCGGCCGACTCCGGCCGGCGGCCCTTGGCCGCTTAGCCCGCTCACGCGGGCTGAAGTGGGCCTGTGAGACCTGAGCACCGCGACATGGCCGGGCCGAAAGGTCCGGCCATTCGCAATTTTCCAGTAATAAAAGGAGGGAGTCCGAGGGATACGTCCCTCGGGCGGGGTGTGGGGCGGCAGCCCCGCTCGCGCAGCGACCGCTTGGCGTGCCTACCCCCTTCGCCGGAAAGTCAATTGAACGGGCAGCGCGATCAGATTGGCGCCACCGGTCCACGCCGCGCGTGATAGGACATGCGGAACGTCAATCGGCAGCGCCACTTTACATGCGCCGCCGACTCACGCCGCGCGTGAAGGACGCGCGACGATCGGGGCGCACGCCGCTTTTCTGCCCCAATGCGGTCCGATAGGCTCCGGCTCACCAATCAGCCAACCGTCCTGTACCACCGGGGTCTCACGCATGTACGGCCCGTCCGCGCCGTCGAAGCTCTATCTCGTCGTCGAGGCCGGACCCGCCGCCGCGGACCGCCTGACCGCGGCGCTCGCGTCGGTCACACCGGCGACGATCTGCGTCGTCCCGGCTGCCGGCAAGTCGCTCGACGCCGACAGCGTGCTGCCTCTCATCAAGCTCGGCCAATCCAATGACATTGCCGTGCTGCTCGCCGACGACGCGCAGCTCGCCCGCGTGACGAAGGCCGACGGCGTGCATCTGACCTGGTCGAAGGACATCGCCGCCCGCGCCGGCGAAGCCCGCGAAATCCTCGGCACGCGCTTCATCCTCGGTGTCGATTGCGGGCGCTCGCGCCACGACGCCATGGAACTCGGCGAGACCGGCGTCGACTACATCGCTTTCGGCATCCCGGCCTCTGTCGAGGATCGCGAGACGGCGCGCGACCGGCGCCTCGAACTGATCGGCTGGTGGGCGGAGATCTTCGAGGTGCCGTGCGTCGCTTTCGACGTCGACGAACTCGACGACGCGGCCGATCTCGCCGATGCCGGGGCCGACTTCGTCGCCATCAGCCTGCCCGCCGGCAAGACCGCCGAGGAGGTGCGCGATCACCTGACCGAGGCCGTCGCCGCGCTGCATGCCGCGCCCGTGCCGAGCGAGATCGGAAGAGCACACGTCTGAACTCCAGTCACTTAGGCATCTCGT
>CALFEM010000267.1 GCA_937950105.1 uncultured Alphaproteobacteria bacterium
GACCACCGAGATCTACACTCTTTCCCTACACGACGCTCTTCCGATCTCTCCTCGACGCTTGCGGCGACCAGCGCGGCATTGAAGGCATCGAGTGCGCGCAGGCGGTCAGCCAAGCCGACGACGCGGCTGGTGTCATGTTCGGAAACGACGGCGATGCGGTTCTCGCCGGTCGTGTCGAAGGCGCGCAGCGCCCGCTCCAGCGTATCGGAGGGGAGCAGCCACGCGCCGCCCGCCGCAGGATCGAAGCGGTCCGGCGTGTCCGTGCCGGCACCGTCGCTCTCGGACATGAAGCTCGCCACGGTCAGCGAGCGCACGATGCTCTTGTGCGGCCCTTCCCGCAGGAACAGGCCGCGCCGGCCGAGCTGCCAGTGGAAGAAGCTGGCGCCGAGCAGCGCCTGCGTCAGTGCCACGGCAATGGCGACGGTCAGCAGCAGCGCGATGGTCATGTCGTAGCCGCCGGTCAGCTCGAAGCAGATGAGCGTCGTCGAGATCGGTGCTCCGAGCACCGCGGCGGCGACGGCGCCCATGCCGAGGATCGCATAGAGGCCGTGACTGGCGCCGACCTCGGGAAACGTCGACGTGGCGATCACGCCGAACGCAGCGCCGGTCACCGCGCCGAGATACAGCGACGGCGAGAAGATGCCGCCGGCGAAGCGCACCGCGAGCGAAATTGCGGTCGCCGCCGTCTTGGCGAACAGCAGGGCCAGCAGGGTGAGCAATGGCAGCTTTTGATGCAGCGCCGCGTCGGTCGTCTCGTAGCCGACGCCGAGCACTTCGGGAAAGGCGAGTGCGATAATGCCGACGGCGAAACCGCCGAGGCCGGTGCGCAGCGCGAGCGGCATCTCGAAGCGCCAGACGATGCGTTCCGCCGTCATGATCGACAGCTGGAACAGGATCGCGACCACCGCGCACGTGAGCCCCAGCAGGGCGAAGGCCGGGAACTCCCAGTAGGTCGTGATCTGGTAGTCCGGCACGGCAAAGGCTGCGAAGTTGCCGAGGTGGATACGGCTGACGATGCCGCCGGCAACGCTGGCGATGACGATCGGCACCAATGCCCGCATGGCGTAGTGCCCGAGGATCACCTCGTGCGCGAACAGCACTCCCGCGATCGGCGCGTTGAAGGACGCGGAGACGGCGGCAGCCACGCCGGCGGCGAACAATGCGCGGCGGCTGGCGGCGGGCAAGTGGAAGCGGTGCTCGAGCCACGAGGCAATGGCGGCGCCGAGATGCACCACGGGGCCTTCGCGGCCCGCACTCGCGCCGGAGCCGAGCGAAAGCACAGCGAGCAATGCGCTCCAGAACCCGACCTTCGGCTCGATATGGCAGTCGCGCAGCGCCCGCGTCTCGATGACATCGGCGACGGCATGGGCGCGCTTGCCGGGCATATAGCGGTCGAGCAGATAACCGACCAGCACGCCGCCGAGCATCGGCGCGAGCAGGATGTTCCACCACGGCACGGCTGCCGCCGCCGTGACCACGCGCTCGCTCATGGTGTGCAGCCACGGCAGCTGCACGATGCCGATGGCCATGCGGAAGCCGAGTGCGGCATAGCCGACCGCAACGCCGACCACCGCGGCCAGCAGCCAGACCAGCAGCAAGCGCTCGGCCGTGATCTCGGCGAGGCTGGCGGATACTCTTTCGACGACGGCTGTGCGCAGGCCGCCGAGCATGCCCTCGGGCCCGGGATCGCCGCTTCGGGCGCGATCCGGCGCGGTTCCGTTGCTGTCGCGTCCCCCGCTCATCCTGCCTCGCTCGGGTCACGGGAGCCGTCCAAGGTCAGGCCCGTCCCTGTGGTCAGGGTGCCCCGGCATCGGCCGGCTCGCAACGCCCGAACGGGCAGGGTCGGCACGCCGGGTGGATTTATGCCGGCGCCTCGCGCATTGTCGTCCGGCCGAATCAGGCCCGGATCGGGCCGGGCGTCGGCGCGACAGGTTCATTGAACGCCCGGAGGCAGTGCGTTTGAACAGCCTGGTGATGTGGATCGGCGGACTTCTGGCGGCGGTGCTGGCGGCACTGTTCGCGGTGCCCCTGTTCGTCGACTGGAACGGCTATCGCGGCGTCATCGAGGAGGAAGCGTCACGCATCCTCGGCCGCGACGTGCGCGTCGGCGGCAACATCAACGTCCGTCTGCTTCCGACGCCGTATCTGCGCTTCGAGAAGCTGCGCATCGCCGACATCAGCGAAGGCGCCAGCGAGCCGCTGTTTCGCGCCGACGCCTTCACGCTG
>CALFEM010000268.1 GCA_937950105.1 uncultured Alphaproteobacteria bacterium
ACGAGATGCCTAAGTGACTGGAGTTCAGACGTGTGCTCTTCCGATCTCGGAAATCATGCCGTCAGTGGCAAGCCCATCGGTGTGCCGAGCGCCGATCGTTTTCGTCACATGCTCGTTGCCGGCGCCACGGGCACCGGCAAGTCAACGCTGCTGAGGCGCATCGCTGCGGCTGACATCCGTCAGGGCCAGGGTGTGCTGGTGATCGATCCGCACGGCTCGCTCGCCGACGAGGTTCTGAGCGACGTGCCGGCGAGCCGGGCGAACCACGTCGCCTGCATCGACCCGTCGGACGCCGATCTCCCCATCGCCATCAATCTGCTCGACGACGTGCATCCCGACCATCGCGCCACGGCCGCGGATGGTTTGGTCAGCGGTATGCGAGCCATCTGGTCGAAGGGCTGGGGCGACCGCATGGAGGACATCCTGCGCAACTCGCTCACCGCACTGATAGAACATCCGGCCGGCACCCTCGCTACCCTTCCCCGCTTCCTCACCGACGAGGAGTTTCGTGCGCGGGTGCTCGCGCACTGCTCGAGCCCGATCGTGCGCCTGTACTTTGCGAACGAGTTCGAGTCGTGGAGCGACGACTTCCGCAACACCGCGGTGGCGCCGGTGCTCAACAAGATCCGCGAGTTCCTGATCATCCCCGCAGTGCTGAATATGGTCGGCCAGCCGCGCTCGACGTTCCATCTCGACTACGCCATGCAACACCGCCGCATCGTCATCCTCAATCTGGCGAAAGGTGTGATCGGCGAGAGCGCTGCGCATCTCTTGGGAGCGCTCATCATCTCTCGCGTTCTGACGCACGCCATGGAGCGCAGCACGCATCCACGCGAGGAGTGGCTCCCCTTCCACGTGATCGCCGATGAGTTGCCGGTGTTCGCGACCGACGCGACCGCGCGGCTGTTGAGCGAAGGGCGCAAGTTCAATGTGTCGCTGACCGGCGCCGTGCAGAGCTTGATGCAAATCGACGAACCGCTGCGCACCATCATGCTCTCGAACACCGCAACCAAGGTCGTGTTCCGCATCGGCGAGCGTGATGCCGAGCGTTTGTCGGACGAGCTGCAGCTCGGCGGCGCAAGCGCCGTGCTCAATCGCGCGTTCGGGAAAGCATGGATGCAGCCGCCGTGGTCGGCGGACGTGTTCCCGATCGACCTGCCGCCGCCAGCCCCGACACGCCGCGACGGATCGGTGGCACGCAAGCAAAGCCGGCAGCATTTTGGGCGACCACGCGCGGCAGTGGAACAGCGCATTCGTGTCGCACTTGGCGTTGACCGACATCAGCCGAAACGGGGTTGATTCGTCCGCTCGACGCAGACACATTTTGATACTGCAATTTTTCAATGGGCTCGTGCCATGCGCTGGATGCCCTCATTTTTGATTGCCGCGTTTGCATTTCTTGCGCTGTCCGAAGTGGCCGCAGCGCAGGAGAAGGGTTGCTGGTCGGTCGGTGGCGGTTCCTACCGTTGCGCGCCTGGATGCGAGATCACCGGCTGTTACGACATCTTCACGGCACGCGAAGGCATCAAGCAGCATTGTGACTACCGCTGCACGAAGACAAAGGCGGCCGAGCCCCAGCCGTTGTTCCGGTTCGGCACGCCACAACCGTCAACGCCGCAGCCGGCTCCGGTTGTTGCGCCGACACCGCCACCGAGGCTGCCGATTGCCGAGCAGATCGCAGCCGAGCGCCGTCAGGGCAACGGTATTTTTGATCCCAACGATCCCAAGTCGGCGACGTTCGAGAACATCTTCGCGTTCGGCCCGCGGCTGTTCATCTATCTCGGTGTCTTCTCACTCTTTGCGGTCTTCGTCGGCTTGATGTGGTTCGGCCAATTCGATCGCGCCGAAGAGGAACGCGCCGAGAACCGCAAGCGCCTTCTCGTCTACCTTGGACTGACAGCCGCAGGCATGTTCGTCTTCCGCCCGTTCTCTGGAGCAGACGCCATGCATTTGGCCGGTGGCGGGTTCGGGCCAGCGATGTGGGACTGGTTGGCACCGAGAGGCTCGTCTGGGATTGGAGCCATAGTCCAAACGCTCTTGGCAGCGGTGCTGACTCTTGTTGGGTTGGCGATCGGTCTCGCCGCAACGATCGCGCTGGTCGTCGGTTGGCCTTGGGCTACCTACAACCTGCTTAAGCATCACACGATCGACGTCTACAAGGGCTGGGTCTACCTCACGACGCATCACCCGCTGGAGGCGCCGCTGGCGCGCGCCATCAGCGAGGGTCGAGCATTGACGCAGATCGAGCTGCAACAGGTGCAGCGAGATATCCAAGCCGCGGCGAGCAATGTTTGGAAGTCCATGGTGGTCGGTATACAGACGCCGCTCGTTCGGCGGCGCGCGGAGAAGGAGTACCGTCACAGCATCATGAACGACCAGCTGAGAGAGATCATGGATGAGCTGGCGCGCCAGCACGCCGATGCGTTGCGCATGGCTGCAAGCGAAGCGGAAAAGCGAGTGAAGACGGTGCTCAAATGACAGACAGCCCGGGTTCGGGACGCGACATTCAGGTGCGTCAGCACGGCAGCGAGCTTGCTCTCTCCGAGGGCAGGCCGTCGCTTTTGTCGGCGTGGTACGAGCGCCTCGTCATGCACGTGAAAGGCGGCGCCGTCCTCAACGCATCGGTCGCAATGCGCCACTGGGCTGATCTGGTGGAGCAACGGACACGCCGCGTCACTGGCGAGACGGCGCTCGAAATCGCAATGGCGAAGTACGAGGCTGTCTCGCATCCCGACGTGCGCGCGAGTTTCGTTCAATCCACTGTCGCGCGGCTGATGGATCAGCATCGCTCCGACTTGGCGCTGTCGGTCGCCGACAACGAGAATGAGTTGCTCAAGCGCAAGCGTGACAAGATCATGCTCGAAATCGAAATCATGGAGCAAGAGCAGCGGAAAGAGGCGCTGTCGCACTTCAAGGATATGAAGTTCCAGTTGGGTGAGCGCCGCTTCAGCGGCAGGATCGCAGACGCTCAAGCCGATAAGCTCGCATCCGAGGGAGCGGCAACCCTCAGTGAGAGGAAGCTTTCCGACCTCAAGGCCGGGCCGGCGACGAAGGAGACGGGCGAGCCAACCGAGCAGGAGGTCGACGCATTGCTGGATCAGATGATCGAGCAGTGCAGAAGCGACGGGCAGACCAACGCTCAAGCTGAGCTGGAGGACGTGCGCGCCATGCGCCGCGCAAACGAAAGCACTGGCATCGGCTCGGTCGCTCAGTCCGACGGAGCAAATGCACCGCCGAATAAAGAGCCCCCCGACGCTAAGGTCGGGGGAACCGAATGACGATGCAGGGCGAGGTGCGCATCGTGGAAATGATGGTCGCCTCGCACTCGATGCCGATGGCAGCCTCTTTCAGTTTGGTTGCGACAGCGCCGCTTCGCGAGAGTGATTGTCGGCGTAGTCCTGCGATCAGATGTGGAAGCATCGTGCCGTTGACGCGCCGATCGTCCGGCAAGAGCGTGCGCGCCAATTGGGCACCATATGCTCGTGCAGATGCGAGATCGTCGAGCGAGCCGATGTCTCGCGAAAGCTGGATGATTAAAAGTTTCAGCGCGCGTGACGGCGCCGCACATGACCATTCGTCGATCATCGTAGAACTCCCTTCCAGGGCTCGAGCAACCGAACAGTTCGGAGGCTCGAAGCTGGAAAGGAACCGCTGGAGCACATGCTGCCATGCGGCCGGAGCGAGCGCAAATGGGCAAGGGAGATAAGTTCGACGACAAGCTCCGCGAAGTCGAGCGCCGGTTCGAGACTATTGCCGGCAGGCATCGCCCGCCGACGAAATCCAAGCATCGGTCAGAGCCGCAGATCGGTATCGGTATCAACGCCGAGGGGCGACGCGTCGATCTTCCCGTTCGTGCCTTGTTGCGGCATGTCCATGGCATCGGCACGACTGGCGCCGGCAAGAGCAATCTCGCACAGTTGCTGGCGCGGCAGCTGATCGCCGGCGGGCATGGCTTTGCGCTCCTCGATCCACACGGAGGCAAACCGGACGGGCTCTTTCGTAACATTCTGGGATGGCTCGCAGAGACGGGGCTCGGGGAAGTGCTCGCACGCAAGGGTAAGCTGCACATTGTCGACCCCAATGATGCCCGCATCGTCACTGGCTTCAATCCGCTGGCGCTGCCCGATACAGAGACCAGCTTCTCCGTTGTCGCTCACGGACTTCTGGAGGCCGTGTCGCGTGGCAGATCGGAAGAGCACACGTCTGAACTCC
>CALFEM010000269.1 GCA_937950105.1 uncultured Alphaproteobacteria bacterium
TACGAGATGCCTAAGTGACTGGAGTTCAGACGTGTGCTCTTCCGATCTGAAAGCCTCACGCTCGACCGCGGCGCCGCGCACTTGAAGGACGAACTGATGCCGCGCTACGCCGAGCTGATCTACAACGGCTTCTGGTTCAGCCCCGAACGCGAGATGCTGCAGGCGCTGATCGACAAGAGCCAGGAGAACGTCGAGGGCGAGGTTCGCCTGAAGCTCTACAAGGGCAACGTCATCGTCGTCGGCCGCAAGAGCGCCAAGTCGCTCTACTCGATGAACCTCGTGACCTTCGAGGACGACCGCGGCGCCTACGACCAGAAGGACGCCGAAGGCTTCATCCGCCTCAACGCCCTGCGGCTGCGCACGCTGGGGCAGCGGGACAAGGGGTGACGTTCCACGCCATGACCGAGGGAAGACGCGCGCCCTGAGCAGGGGCGCGCGTTTTTTTTCACCTGCTCGCGCCCGGAATTCTCGCGGGCAACTCGCGAAACGGGCGTACCAGCGACGCCCCACCCCCACTTGAAAGCCTTTTTCCTACGCCCCAGATCGGACTTCGCCGAACATAAAGGGACAGCGAACCACAGAATTGGAGGGCGTATATGCTCGAACTCATCCCGCCGCAAATGACGGCGCTCTGGATGGGCATGCCGATCTGGGCATGGTTGATGTTTCTCGTCATCGTCCTCGTCATTCTCGCCGTCGATCTCGGCCTGTTTCACAAGGAGGCGCATGTCCCGAGCTTCCGCGAGAGCGCGTTTCTCGCTGGCGGCGCAATGACGCTCGGAGCCTCGTTCTCCATCGTCGTCTGGTGGCTCTACTACCACGGCATCGCGACCTCCCTCGATGACGACATCGCCAGCAAGACCGACGCCGCCCAACGCGCCTGGACCGCCTGGGAACTTTACATGACGGGTTGGGTGGTCGAGCAGACGCTCGCCTTCGACAACGTCTTCGTGATGGCGATGATCTTTTCGTACTTCGCCATTCCGCCGCAGTATCAGCACCGCGTGCTGTTCTACGGTATCCTCGGCGTCATTGTGCTGCGCGCCATCATGATCGGCCTCGGCGCAGCGCTGATCCACCAGTTCGACTGGATCCTCTACGTCTTCTCGGCGTTCCTGCTGTTCACCGGCGTGAAGATGTTCATCATGGCCGATCAGAAGCCCGACATAGGCGACAATCCTGTGCTGAAGTGGATGCGCGGCCACATGCGCATAACCAATGAATTGCACGGGCAGAACTTCTTCGTCATGAAGCCGGATGCAAAGACCGGCAAGGTGGTCCGCTGGGCGACGCCGCTGTTCGTGTCGCTGGTGCTGATCGAGTTCGCGGACCTCATCTTCGCCGTCGACTCGGTGCCGGCGATCTTCGCCATCACGCAGGACCCGTTCATCGTCTACACGTCGAACATTTTCGCGATCCTGTGCCTGCGCTCGCTCTACTTCGTGCTCGCCAGCATGGTCGACCGCTTCCACTATCTGAAGTACGCGCTGGCGCTGGTCCTCATCTATGTCGGCGGCAAGATCTTCGTGCAGCAGTTCATCGGCAAGATCGATCCGGCTGTCAGCCTGACCATCACCATCGCGATCCTCGCCGGCGGCATCCTGCTGTCGCTATGGACGACGCGCGGAGGCGCCGAAAAGGCCAAGACCTCGTGAGCCGGCGCAGCTTCACTCCCGAACCGGGTGACGATCACAGCCCGAACAGGCTGCTCAGCAGGCTCGGCGGAGGCGGGGGCGCCTTGAAGGGGGTCATGGCGGAGGCGATCTCGGTGTACAGCTTGCCCGTCCATGCGGGGCCGCTGGCCAGTGCCGGCGCTGCCTTGCTCCTGAGATCGGTCGGCGCGATCACCACGGAGACGTTCTTCAGGCCGACCTCGTTCGCGAGTACGAACAGTTCCTCGGCATTCTGGTCACCGACCGCGAGACACCCCGCCGACAGGTTCTTGCCGTGGATCATGATGTCGCCGCCGAGGTCCTTGCGGCCGTCCTGCTTCGCCATCTCGCGATCGAAGGCGTTCGGATAGCTGACGCGCATCGACACGTGATAGGCGCTGTTCGGGTTCAGGTATGAGATACGATAGACGCCCTCGGGCACCTGCTTGTCACCGCGCACGAGCTTCGGACCCGTCTTGCCGCTGGCGCCGAGCACCTTGTAGCGATGCACGAACTGCCAGGCGCCCGTGATCGACTTGGCGTAGACCTCGAGCGCGCGCTCATCCTTGATGGCGACGTAGGCGAGTTCGACCGGCGGCCACTGCACCTTGGCGTCCTGGAACCGCGATTGCACGCGCTGCAGCGCGACGGGCGCGATCTCGGCGAGGCGCCCTTTCAGCGTGTAGGTCCGCTTCACCGCGCGCGCGACCGTCGCCGGCAGCGAGGCGAAGTTGCGTGCGGTCGCGGCGGCGAGCGCTTTGACTTCGGTGGACCACGACGGCGGCGGTGTTTCGAGAACGGCCGCGGTCTCCCACGGCATTACCAGCGTCCCGACCTCGGGCGATACGAACGCGAAGCGGTCGTGCATCGCGTCGGCGTCATCCGATGCGGATTGCCGCAGCGACGGAAGCAGCAGTGGTGAGCGGCGCACATCCGGCGGCTCGGGGAACTCGGCGAGTGACGGCCGCAACTCTTCGGCAACGCGCAGATCGACGGCGCGGCTTTCGGAGAGCGACGCGGCAGCTTCGCCAGCGCGCTCGACGACAAGCGCCAGCACCGCGCCCATGCACGCCGACAATGCAATCGCTGCGATCGTGAAACGCCTGCTCGCGCTCATTCCCTGCCCTTGCCGTCCGGAGCCAATCTGCCCCGGTGAGAGCATGACTGATTCGCGGCAAATCAAGGACCCCGCGCGGACAAATTATGTTGGATAAGCAACAGCTTCTTCGAGAATGCGGGGCGGCTCAAAATGCTCGGTCAGAGTCTATGCCTGGCGCCGGAAACCGGAAGACCCCGCCTGCCGAGGCCGGTTGGCGAGGCTTGACATATGTGAGCGCCGACCCAACTTCGCCCGAGCTGGCAAATCCGGGAGCATGGCGTGATTGACTCGATGGTGACGATTTTCTCCGATCCGACCGCATGGGTTGCACTCGCCACCCTGATCGCCATGGAGGTGGTCCTCGGCATCGACAACCTCATCTTCATCGCCATCCTCACGAACAAACTGCCCGAGCATCAGCGCGAAAAAGCCCGGCGCATCGGCATCGGCGCCGCGCTCATCCTGCGGCTTGCCCTGCTCGGCACCATCGCCATCATCGTCAAGCTCACCGACCCGGTGATCTCGATCTTCGGTAAGGGCTTCTCGTGGCGTGACCTGATCCTGATCGGCGGCGGCCTGTTCCTCGTCTGGAAAGCGACCAAGGAAATCCACCACAAGGTCGATCCCAACCCCAATCAAGACGTCTTCGACACGGGTCAGGCGAGCCTCGGCTTCGCCGCCGCCATCGGGCAAATCCTGCTGCTCGATCTCGTGTTCTCGGTCGACAGCATCATCACCGCCGTCGGCATGACTCCGCACGTGCCGATCATGGTCATCGCCGTGGTCGTGACCGTCATCGTGATGCTGATCGCGGCGACGCCGCTCGCCAACTTCGTCAACGCCAATCCGACCATCGTGATGCTGGCGCTGGCGTTCCTGCTGATGATCGGCACGGTGCTGATCGCGGAGGGTTTCGGCGCGCATGTTCCGAAGGGCTACGTCTACGCGGCGATGGCTTTCTCCGCCCTCGTCGAGGCCCTCAATATGCTGGCGAGAAAGCGCGCGGCGAATATCGGCGCGCCGCATTGATCCGGTTGTTTTGTCGAGCGAACTGACGAAATGAAAACTGGCCGGTCCCTCGCAGGGCCGGCCAGTTTCAGTTCGGCGACACGCAGGGCGTCAGACCAGTTCGGCGGTCGGCTCGGGCGGGGCTGAGCTGACGTCGGCGCGCGGCAGCTCGCGATGCGGCAGGTCGCAAAGCCCACCGCCGAGGTTCTGGTGATGCCAGAGCTGCGTCGCCAGCACGCTCGTCAGGCCCATGCTGGTGAAGAACTGCCACGGCTTGACGCGGCCGGCCTTCGCCCGGACATAGAAATCAGACACCTTGCGCGCGTCGAAATAGCCGGTCTTGCGCAACGCCTGCTCGCTGAGGAGCTGCCCGACCCACGGCGGCGCGTTCTCGATGAAGCTGTCGGCGAACGGCGCGCGGAACATCGCCTTCGGCCGCAGGGCGATCTCTTC
>CALFEM010000270.1 GCA_937950105.1 uncultured Alphaproteobacteria bacterium
CGGGATTCGGCACCTCCTTCACTCCGACGGATATACGATCAAGGGCGTGCAGCGGATCATTCGCGAGAAGGGCATCGACGCCGTCAAACGCGCTGCCGCCGAGGAGGCAGCGGGTGCAGCGCCGGCTTCGGCGCTGCTCAAGGCAGGCGCGCCGGACGAAGGTGTGCGCGCGATCGCCGGCAGTCTCAAGGAGCGCAGCAGCTCACGACGCTCGCGTGCGGCGGGCGGCCTCGGCAAGGATCAGCAGCGAGTGATCGTTGCGGCCATCGAGGAGTTGCAGGCGTGCCGGGATGAACTGACGGACGGCGAGGCGCGCACCGATGCGCCGATCGCTGTTGCGCAGTCGCGCACCGGCCGCAGCGTCGGCTGACAAGATTCGCAACGCCATGAGTGCTACCGCCGTCGAGATCTGGTTTGTCGATCTCGATGCGGCGGAGGCCGTGCTGGAGCGCGCGGAGATCGAGACGCCGCGCCTGTCTCGCGAAGATCTGGTAGAGATCGCGCGACTGGTGCATGCGGAGCGGCGGAGCGAACGGCGCCTGTCGCGCATCGCGTTGCGTCTGTTGATCGCGCGCGCGGCGCGCGATGGCCGCTATGACGGCGTGGCGTTGACGCGGAGCGCATCGGGTCGGCCGAGCATCGCCGGCGCCCCTTTCGACTTCAGCGTTTCGCACGCGGCCGGATACGCCCTGCTCGGCCTCGCCCATGGCGGGAACGCTCGCATCGGTGTCGATCTCGAAGGGCTGCGCGATCTCGCCATGTCGGATGAACGCCGCCGCCGTATCGTTGCCGCCGCCGAAGTGCCCGGTGGTGCGCCGCGGTCGAAGTCGGCACCTGTCGACATCGCCGACGTGCTCGACGCATGGGTTCGGCTCGAAGCCCTGGCGAAGGCGTCGGGCCGCGGCATGGCGCGCGTGCTGAGCGAGGCGGGCGTCATCGGCGGACGCAATGCCACGCGCGGCGGCCCGGGCGAGCATCCGCTTGCCACGTTCGCGGTCGATCGAATTGCGCTGGAAGAATCCGGCTCTCGCTCACTGTTCGCAGCTGTCGCCAGCTGGCCGGCATCGGATAACCTGCCCCGGCAGGCGCGGCGTTTCCCGCAGACCGCCGAAGCCTTGCGCGACTGGCTGCAGTCCGGCCCGCCGCGGTAACGACACGCTTGCTGCTGTGGCTACATACGACCTTGCACAGGCAATGCGCTAAGCGCCAACGCCGACGTTCGAGGAACCTTCGCCAGCGATGCCCCGTTAACGGGGCAATCGCAGGGAGGGACGCCATCATGCAACGACTCGGATTGATCGGGGCAGTAGCCGCAGCGGCCTTGGCGGCGGGCGGATGCTCTGCGCAGCGCGACATCGGCGCGCCTGCTTTGGCGATCGACCCTGTCAGACCGCAAGCTGTGGCCGCAGATCGGAACTTCGATGGGATCAGCGGCCTCGGCCGCCGCGCGCCGGGCGTTTACTACTCGTCGAACGAGCCGACCGAGCACTACGTCTATCGCGGTGGCCGCGATCCGAAGACCGGCAAGGCGGAGCTGACGGGGCTTTGAGAGGTCAGCGGCGGCGAGATCCGCGAGTAGCGGCACCCGAGACCATCAATCTGCACGTTCAATCGGCCCGCAGGCGCATCTTGTCGAGCGTGGCCATCATGTTCGCCAGTTCCGGTTCATCGACCTTCCCTGCCGCCGTGTGCGCGTGCAGCCACGACAACTGCCGCTCGTGGCGCTCGGGCCAGTCCAGCGCCTGCTCCATGACGAGCATCGGATAGACGGTGACGCGGCAGCGGATCGACGGCTTCCCCTCGACGCGTTTCAGGTAGCTGTAATGCCCGATGGCCGCCGGCGAGATGAAGCCGGTCAGCCCGGCTTCCTCCATTGCTTCCGCGGCAGCCTGCACGTGCGGCGCCGTGCCCTTGCGTGGCCAGCCTTTCGGGATGATCCAGCGGCGCGTCTCACGGCTCGTGGCGAGACAGACGAGCGCGCGGCCGGAGACGATCACATAGGGCAGTGCCGCGATCTGCTGGCGCTCGCGCACGGCGGC
>CALFEM010000271.1 GCA_937950105.1 uncultured Alphaproteobacteria bacterium
CTGTGGG
Source organism: uncultured Alphaproteobacteria bacterium (assembly GCA_937950105.1). Taxonomy (GTDB): domain Bacteria; phylum Pseudomonadota; class Alphaproteobacteria; order Rhizobiales; family Hyphomicrobiaceae; genus JAEUMD01. The sequence continues at coordinate 8 of CALFEM010000271.1, forward strand.
CGTGTCGGGCCCCGGACCGCGTCGCGAAGCCCGGCCGCTGCTGCTGGCCAGCGTGCGTTCTGCCGGCGAGGCGCAGGTGGCAGTCGCGGGCGGTGCCGACCTCATCGATGCCAAGGAGCCCGCGCGCGGTGCGCTCGGTGCCGTCGATGCGGATGTCGTCAGCGCGATCCGCGCCATCGTGCCGGCGCCAATTCCCGTCAGCGCCACCATCGGTGACGTCCCATGCGCCGAGCTGGACGATATCGCTGCGCGCGCCGCCGGCATGAGCGCGGCCGGCGCCGACATCGTCAAGATCGGTCTGTTCATGCCGGGCCAAGCGACAGCGATGCTCGATCGTCTCGCCCATGTCCGCGAGGGGCACGGCCGGCGTTTTCTCGTCATGCTGGCCGATCGCGGCCTCGACCTCGCGTTGCTGGCGGAGCTGCCGCGTGCCGGGTTCGCCGGCGTCATGCTCGATACCGCCGACAAGTCCTCGGGTGCGCTCGGCGACATCTGCGACGACGCGCAACTGGCCGGCTTCGTGTTTACCGCTCGTCAGGCGGGATTGCGCGTGGGTCTTGCCGGGGCGCTGCGTCTCTGGCACATCCCTCGTATGATGCGGCTCGGCGCCGACATCCTCGGCTTTCGCGGCGCGCTCTGCCGCGCGGAGGCGCGGGCCGGCGAGATCGACGGCTCCGCGGTCGAGGATGTGGCGCGGGCGCTGCGGGCCGGTGCGGACCCGGCGACCGCTCGAGAGAGCGGCGACTGCTAAAGAGAACGACAACGGGTCATCACACAGGCCCGGGCGGAGGGCGGCAATGTCTGAGCTGACCATATTGGCGTCGCGTGCCGTGCAGCGGACGCTGGAAGACGAGACGCCGCGCGACCGCATCTTCATCCGCGATTGGGTGCTGCCGATCCACATCGGCGTCTATCCCGAGGAGCAGAACGTCACGCAGCAGGTCGGCTTCACCGTCGAGGCGGAGGTGGCGCGCTCGGGCGCCGCGCTGCACGACGAGATTGCCGAAGTCCCCTCCTATGATGATATCCTGAAGACGATCCGCGCCATCGTCGACGAGGGCCACATCAATCTGGTCGAGACGCTGGCCGAGCGGATTGCCGCGCGCTGCCTCGCCGATCCGCGCATCGCTTCGGTTCGCGTGCGTATCGACAAGCTCGAGCGCGGCCCCGCAGCCGTCGGCGTCGAGATCGTGCGGCCGTTGAAACGCGAGAAAGCCATTGACCGCGTCCGTTGAGGCCAGAGAGCGGGTGAGACCGGAGCCGGTGATCGTCAAGATCGGCGGCTCGCTGCTGGCGGGCGACCGGCTTGCGGGCATTGCCGCGACGCTCGCCAAGGCGCGCCGCGGTGTGGTCGTGGTGCCCGGTGGCGGCTCCTTCGCCGACGAGGTACGCCGCGCGCAGACCCGCCACGACGTTTCCGATCGCGCCGCCCATGCCATGGCGCTGCTCGCGATGCACCAGATGGGCCTGCTGATCGAGGACCTGCAGCCGCGCTTCGTCGCGGTGGAGACGCTGTCCGGCATTCGCAAGGCACTCGCCGCCAACCGCATCCCGGTCTGGCTGCCGCTGCGCATGTCCGCCACCGACAGCGACATACCGGCCGACTGGTCGATCACCTCGGACGGGCTCGCGGCGCGCCTCGCCGAGCGTCTGGGCCTCTCGTCGGTGGTGCTGGTGAAGTCGCGGCGCGTGCCCGCCGGGCCGGGCGCTGCCGAACTCGCAGCCGAAGGCATCGTCGACGCCGCCTTCGTCGACATCGTTGCGCGCGCCGGGCTCGAGTTCCGCATCGTCGGACCGGGCGAGGAACGCGAACTCGCCGAGATCATCGGGGCCGCCGCGCCATCGTTCTCGGCACCGCGCCGTGGCCGCTTCGAGCGTGCGCGCCGCGCCTTGCGCCGGGCGCTCTCCGCTCCAGTCCCTGCGCCGCGGACGTGAAGCACAGAGGCCACAGCGCAGGAACGGTCTCAGCGCGCGCTGACGACGGCGGATGGTGACGCATATGGCGGAAAACCTGCTGTTCCTGACCGGCCGCCTCGCCGAGGATCGCCTGCGCGCCACGCTCGGCGGTATCGGTCTGCCCGAGGGCAGCTGGCGCGTCGCCAACCTCGGCATCAAGGTCGCCGCGCTGATGACCGAGGCCATCGTGCGCAACCGCCTCGCCGACACGGGCGGCGTCGATCGCGTCATCGTCCCCGGTCGCTCGCGCATGGACCTCGACAGCCTGGCGCGGCACTACCGCGTGCCGTTTGAGCGCGGACCCGACGAGATCGTCGATCTGCCGCAGTATCTCGGGCGGGGCGGCAAGCCGCCCGACCTGTCACGCCACGACGTGCGTATCTTCGCCGAGATCGTCGAGGCGCCGCTGTTCTCCGTCGACGAGTTGGTCGCGCGGGCGCGGCGGCATCGCGTTGCCGGCGCGGACGTGATCGACATCGGCTGCCAGCCCGATACGCCGTTCCCGCATCTCGAACAGGTGATCGCCGCGCTGAAGGCCGAGGGCCTGCGCAGATCGGAAGAGCGTCGTGTAGGGAAAGAGTGTAGATCTCGGTGGTC
>CALFEM010000272.1 GCA_937950105.1 uncultured Alphaproteobacteria bacterium
CGACCACCGAGATCTACACTCTTTCCCTACACGACGCTCTTCCGATCTCCGTCAACGGTCTCGGCTGGATCTATTCCTCGTCTTCGCCGACGGCCCGCGCTCTTCGTCCGGCGTTCGAGAGCTTGCATCGCATCACCGAACCGATGACGGCCCGCACGGTCTTCCAGAACCGCAGCGATCTCGAGTTCTTCGAAGCCCGCGAGATTATTCGCAAGGGCAGCGGGCAGCTTGTTCCCGGCTCTGGTGTCGACATCGCGCGCTTCGATCACGCGGATGTCTCGTCCTCGGCGCAAGATCTGCGCCGCTCTCTCGGCCTGGAGGCGGCAGAGGTCGTCATCACGGTGTCGCGGCTGTCTCGCGTCAAGGGCATCGCCACTCTACTCAAGGCGGCGCGCGTCGTTGCCCGGCGTCGGCCGGCGGCGCGGTTCGTGCTGGTCGGGCCGCGCGAGAGCGAGGGACGACAGGCCATTCCGCAGGGGCTTCTCGACGCCAGCAGCGACATCGTTCTACCGCTCGGCTCACGCGCCGATATCCCTGAGCTGCTGGCCATGGCCGATGTCTTCGCCTTCCCGACCGAGCTGCGCGAAGGCGTGCCGCGTGTATTGCTCGAGGCTGCGTTGGCGAGGCTGCCGATCGTCACTACCGCCATGCCGGGATGTGTCGATGTCGTACGGCATGGCGTGACCGGCCTGCTGTGCGCTCCAGGCGATCCCGAGGCTCTGGCCGATACTATCGTCACTGCTCTCGAGCATCGCGACACGTCCGCGGAAATGGCCGGACACTGCCGTGCGCTCGTCGAGCGGGAGTACAGCCTCGACGTCACCGTCGCACGTTACCTGCGGATCTATCGTGAACTCGCGCGTACGCGTTGCAGCGGTGCGATGCGCGGAGCGGGCGAGGTCGCAGCATGAACGAGCTGCGTTCCGATCTCAGTGGTTCGCCGCTGCAATGCTACAGCATGGACGGCAGTCGCGACTGTGCCGCCGTCGATGATGGCGATCAGCTGGGGCCCCGCTATCTCGCCGGAGTTCTGCGGCGGCGTTGGCCAGGCATCGTCGTCGTCACCGCGCTTGGCGCCGTCCTGCTGACGGCAATCGCGCTGTACCTGCCGGCGCGGTATACGGCCATGGCCCAGCTCGAGATCGCGTCTCCGCAGGGCTTCTCGGGGGAGCGTGGCGGGTTTGCCGATCCGCGCATCGGTCAGATGCTTGTCGATACACATCTCGTGCGCCTGCGTACGCGCGAGTTGCTGCACAGCGTGTTCGACGAGCACGTCCGCCGCAGGGGGCCTTCTGTGGCTGCCAGCGTGGCCGATCTCAACCTCGCATTCGAGGACTTCGAGCAGCGCGTCGGCGTCAGTCAGATGCTGTCGTCGGGGATCATCGCTATCCGGTACACGTCGACGGATGCTGTCGAGGCCGCCGCAGTCGCAAATGGAATAGTCGACCGCTACCGCGCGACGCTTCAGGACGGCCAGAATACGACGTTGCGTGAGCAGGTCGAGCATCTCGACGAGCGCGTCGTCGTTCTTGCCCGCGAAATGGAGGCGCGCCAGCAGCGCCTGCAGTCGATGCTGGCATCGGACGCAAGTGATGTGAGCCACGAGTTGCGCAATCTGAAGGGCATGGCGCGCGCCGATGCGCAACTCATGAACGATCTGGTCGGCCGCAGGGCTGAAGTGCGCAAGCGTCTCGAGCAGGTATCGCCGGACCTGACGGTCGTTTCGCGCGCCAGCGTGCCGTCGCGGCGCAGCTCGCCACATCCGGCGCTGTTCATTGCACCCGGCCTGCTCCTGATCCTTGTCGGCAGCTGCTTCCTCGCCATATCGCGCGAACAACTCGATCAGGGCTTGCGCAGCGCGAGTGACGTCACGTCGGTGGTCGATGCGCCCTGCATTGCCCTTGTGCCGCAGGTGGGAGCGTTGACGGCGCCGGAGCGTCTGGTCGCGCGCCGGCCGTTCGCGGCCTACGCCGAATCGATGCGCAGGATTGCCATGGCCCTCGATCTCGGTCGCGAGACCAAGCGAGCCGAGATCATCATGGTGACCGCCAGCGATGCCGCCGATGGCAAGACGGACCTCGCGATCGCGCTCAGCGAGTATCTCGGGAGAGCCGGGCGGCGCGTGCTGTTGATCGATCTCGACGTACGCGCGCCGGCGGTCGCCCGTCTGCTCGATCTCGACGATTCGGCAGGCGTCACGCAAGTGGCGCTCGAGCGGCTTCCGGCGTCGTCGGCAATCCAGAAGTCGGAAGCGTTCCGCTTCGATGTGCTCGCGATGGAGCCGGCTCCCGCCGATCCGATCAATCTGGCAGCGAGCCGCGGCCTGCCGGCCATGCTGCAACAACTGCGCAATAGCTACGACATCCTCGTCATCGACGGACCTACGGCCCTCGACCGGGCGGAGGCAGCGACCTTCGCGGCACTGGCCGACACGGTGCTCCTCACGCTGCGATGGGGAGGCACGCGACGGCTGGTCGCGCGCAACGCCAGCCGCCACCTGCGAGGCAGCGATCAGCCAGGCATCACCGGCGCACGCCGGCTCGCTGCGGTGCTGATCCAGGTGCCGTTGCGGCGGCATGCACTCTACCGGTTTGGCGACGGCATCGAGCTGCAGGCGCGGTCCGGCAGGAAGTGGATCACGAGCGGCGTGCGCATGAGCGTGCTGCATCGGTCGGCATTGCGGGTGGGCCAGGCGGCGTGGCGCAGCATGGCAGGCTGGCGCGCGCGGTATCGCGGCGTAGCGACGCCCGGTACGCCCGGTAGCGGTGACGAGGCGGCATCGCGCCCGATGGATGCGCCATGACCAGGCCCGCCGAGGCGCAAGGCGCACGTCGTGGCAGCACGAAGAGCCTGGCGATCGGCGGCGCGGCAGCTCTTACCATCTACCTGTTCGGCCACGGCCTCGCCTTTCTCACGCAGCTCGTACTCGCGCGAGCTCTGGGTGCCGGCGGCTATGGCATCTACGCTGTCGTGATGGCCTGGGTGACGGCGTTCGTCTACGTTGCCATGCTGGGGCAGAACATCGCGCTGCTGCGGTTTCTGCCGGCTTACATAGCGAGTGGCGATCTCGGGCACGCGGCCGGCCTGCTGCGCTATGCGGAACGCAATGCGATTGCGACGGCGCTCGGGCTGATCGTTGCCGCCGGCGCGTTTGTGGGCTTGCTGCACGGGTTTGCCGACGATATGGGCCGCGCCTTTCTCGTCGCGCTCCCGGCAGTGCCTGTGATCGCACTGACGACGATCTACGCAACGGCGACGCGTGCCTACGGTGGCGTCGTCAGCGCTCTGGTGCCAATGCGTGTCGTGCGTGAGCTGGTCCTGCTCGGGCTCGTTCTCGTCGTGGCCGCCGTGCACAGTGCGTCTCTCGATGCTCCGATGGCGTTGGCTGCCAGCGTCACCGGAGCCGTGATGGCGCTCATGGTCGCGCGACTGAACATGACGCGACTTGCGCCTCCGGGCGTCCGTGCCGCGCGCCACGCGTACGATGCCGACGTCTGGCGCAGCGCTGCACTGCCGTTGATGCTGGTCACCGCCGCCGAGGTCCTTTTCGACAAGATGGGAGTGCTCGTTCTCGGCGTGCTCGGTGCTGCCGCCGATGCGGGTGTTCTGGCGTTGACGTTCAGCATTTCCATGCTGGCCATTCTGCCGCGTACGGCGATCGATACATTTTTCGCACCGACGATTGCCTCGCTGCATGCGCAGGGTCAGACCGCCGCGGTGCAGGCGTTGGCGACTCGCGCGGCCGCGATCGGCTTTGCTGCCGCCGCGCTTGTCACGGCAGCCTTGATCGCTGTTGCGCCGGCGCTGCTCGATTGGTTCGGTCCCGAGTTCGGGCGGGGCGTGACGCCGATGCGCATCCTGCTCGTCGCCCAGTTGGTGGCGGCTGGCGCCGGGGCGCAGCTCACCATCATGGCGATGACCGGGCGGGAGCGCGTCGCAGCAAGGATTCTCGTCACCGCGACTGTGGGCAGCGCAGTCGTCTGCGCGACGTTGGCACACGCTTTCGGCATGATCGGCGCAGCCGTCGGCATGGCCCTCGCCATCGTCGGCTGGAACGCCGTGATGGCCATCGACATCTGGAGATCGCTGCGGCTGTGGCCGGGGATCACCGGCCTGCTCCGCCCGGCATGAGGGCTATGATGCACAACCTGGGCAGCACGTTGAAATGGTCGTCCTGTCGCCTCGTCCGGAACGGACAAGTGGAAACGCTTACCGCTGACGCACGCAAGCGGCTCGATGCCGTGCAGGCCTTTCGTGTGCTCGCCGCCATGCTCGTCGTCACCGGACATGCGATCTACGAAGCGCGCGCGTACGACGCGACGGGGACTCTGGCGCACATAGCGAACTGGCCTGTCTGGAGCGCCGGCGTGGACCTGTTCTTCGTGCTGAGCGGCTACATCATGATGTGGACCTTCGGCGAGCGTTTCGCAGAGCCGCATGCGCCGCGCGAGTTTCTCGCTCGCCGTCTGGTGAGGATCCTGCCGCCGTACTGGGCCTTCACGCTTCTGCTGGCGGTTGCCATCGTGCTGGTACCGGGGCGGATCGAGACGGCCCGGCTCGACACCGGACATCTCGCGCTGTCGCTGCTTCTCATCCCGCACGTGGCACCGACAGGTGGCATCCATCCGCTGCTCGCGCTCGGCTGGACGCTCATGTACGAGATGTTCTTCTATCTGGCGTTCGCCGTGGCGCTGCTGTTTCCACGCCGGATCGGGCTCGCGCTGCTCGTTGTCGCCTTTACCGTCTCCAATCTCGCGGCACGCTCCGGTGTGCCGATGCCGGACGCCCTGGCTCTGATGTGGGGAGACACCGTGATCTTCGAGTTCCTGCTCGGCATCGCGTTCTACTTCATACAGCGCGACGGTGGCCTTGCTACGGGGCGGATGATAGCGGTCGTTGCCGCGCTCCTGGCCGCTACGTCGGCAGCGCGGCTCATGCCGCACGTCGAGTCGCGCTTTCTCCTGTATGGCCTGCCGGCTCTTGCAATACTCGCCCTCGCATCATGGGCGGTTCCGCTGCGACGCTCGGCGTTGGTCGGGCTGTTCGTACTGGTCGGCGACGCCTCCTACACGCTCTATCTGTCGCATCCGTTCGTACTGGAGCCGGTGAAGGAGTTGGCCGAGATCGCAGGTGGTTCGTGGTTCGGCATCGCACTCTACCTCGTCGCTGCGGTCACATGCGCCATCGCATTCGCGCTGATCTTCTACCGGTTGATCGAGCGCCGCCTGTCGCAGCGTCTGGGCCAGGCGATGGGCATCCGCCCGCGCTCGCCCTTCGCCGGACCGATGACGCCCTGATATCGAGAACTCGTTGCAAAAGGGAGGACCGCGCATGTTCATGGACGCAATCGATACCGCTGCACTGCCTGCCGGAGTATTGTCCAGGATCGAGGCCGAGACGGCACGTCGTTCCGCCCGCTATGGTGAGGACCGCGAGCGGCGCGTGCTGCTGATCGGCGGTTCGGGCTACATCGGCTGCCCCGTCACCGCGCATCTTCTGGCGCATGGAGCGCACGTGCGCAATCTCGATTGCCTCGTGTACGATCACGGCGCCGCGATGCTCGGCTTTCTGTCGCATCCGCGTTACGAGTTCGTCGCTGGCGATATGGGAGATCGGGATGTTCTGGATCGCGCGCTCGACGGCGTGACGGATGTCGTCTTGCTGGCCGGGCTCGTCGGCGATCCGATCACGCGTGCGTTCCCCGAGGCATCGGCACGCATCAACGACGACGCCGTCATGGCTGCCATCGAGACGCTGAACGGGCGCGGACTGGACAAGGTCATCTTCGTATCGACATGCTCCAACTACGGGATGATCAGCGAGCATGAACTGGCCGACGAGCATTTTGCGCTCAACCCGCTGTCGCTGTACGCGAAATCCAAGGTCGCGGCCGAACAGGCCATCCTCGAGAGGAAGGGCAGGGTCGACTATGCGCCGACCATACTGCGTTTCGCGACGGCGTTCGGCGTCGCGCCGCGTATGCGCTTCGATCTCACCGTCAACGAGTTCACGCGAGAGATGTACTGCGGCCACGAGCTGGTGGTGTTTGATGCCGACACGTGGCGGCCGTATTGCCACGTGTCGGATTTCGCCCGCCTGATCGCGCGCGTTCTGGAATTTCCCATCGACGACGTCCGTTTCGAAATCTTCAATGCCGGTGGTGACAGCAACAATTTCACCAAACGCAGCCTCGTGGAGCTGATCTCGCAGCGGCTTCCCGGCCGGCGCGTCAGCTATCGAGACAACAGCGCGGACCCGCGAAACTACAGGGTGAGCTTCGAGAAGGTTGCGAGCCGGCTTCACTTCACGCCGCGGATGTCGGTCGCCAACGGCATCGACGAGATCGTCTGGGCGCTCGAGCATCACATGTTCGACGATGTCGCCGAGCGGCCGGTGTACTACGGGAATCGCGCGCTGCCGGGGCTCGGCCGCCACATGCGGCTGAACAATGCATCGTCGCGCGCCGGGGCGATGTGGAGTCTGACGCGTCACTGATCGCACCCGCCGGCGTGGCCAGATCGTCGGAGCCGCGGCCTATGCGGTTCCGCGGCCAGGCGCCGGCCAAGCGCTGGAGATGCAACCGTGCTGCGCGATGCGCTGCTCGCCTTCGGCATTATCTTCGCCGTCTATACCAA
>CALFEM010000273.1 GCA_937950105.1 uncultured Alphaproteobacteria bacterium
AGCGCAAGGAGAGCGAGCAGGGACGTTTCACCCTGGTCTTTCTCGCCGCCCCCGACGACCGCCGCCGCGCCGCCGAGGAGACCGCGCCGCTGCTGGAGCTCACCTACAATTGGGACCCTGAGGCCTATACGGGCGGGCGCAACTTCGGCCACCTCGCCTTCGAGGTCGATGACATCTACGCCCTCTGCCAGCGCCTGCAGGAGCGCGGCGTCACCATCAACCGGCCGCCGCGCGACGGCTACATGGCGTTCATCCGCTCCCCCGACGGTATTTCGATCGAGCTGCTGCAGAAGGGGACGCCACTGGCGCCTACGGAGCCGTGGGCCTCGATGCAGAATACGGGGGCGTGGTGACGCGCGAGGTGGCCCATCCGCTCCGGCCCGCCGGCCGGCGCGTTGCCATCATCGGCGCCGGCCCGGCCGGGTTGTTCGCGGCCGAACGGCTTGCGACAGCCGGCGTCGCGGTCGACGTCTATGAGCAGATGGCCTCGCCGGCGCGCAAGCTGCTGATGGCCGGGCGCGGCGGTCTGAACCTCACCCATTCCGAGCCGATCGACCGTTTTCTGTCGCGCTACAGTGAGCGGGTGGAACCGCTGGCCGCGAGCCTTCACAGCTTCCCGCCCGAGGCGCTGATCGGCTGGGCCGAAGGGCTCGGACAGGAAACCTTCATCGGCTCCAGCGGTCGCGTCTTCCCGAAGGCGATGAAGGCGTCGCCGCTGCTGCGGTCTTGGCTGCGCCGGCTCGACGCGCTGGGCGTGCGGCTGCACCTGCGCCACCGGCTGACCGGCTTCGATGCCGCTGGACGCCCGGTCATCGAACGCCTGAGCGATGGCCTCAAGGGCGCCGCCAAGGCCGATGCCGTGCTGCTCGCCTGCGGCGGCGCGAGCTGGCCGCGTCTCGGCTCGGACGGAGCCTGGGTCGCCCTGCTCGAACGGCTCGGCGTGGCAGTGACGCCGCTTACGGCCGCCAACTGCGGCGTCAGAATCGCGTGGTCGAAACCGCTCATCGAGCGGTTTGCCGGGGCACCGCTGAAGCGTCTGGTGATCGACATTGCGGGCGAGCGCTATGCCGGCGAGGTCGTCGTGACGCGCGCCGGCCTCGAAGGCGGCCCTATCTATGCGGCCGGGCCGCTGCTGCGCCGCCTGCTCGCCACGTCCGCGCCCGGCGGAGTGCCCATTACCCTCGATCTGCGCCCGGACCTCGAGGCGAACGATCTCGCCGACCGCCTCGGCCGCCCGCGCGGCAAGCAGTCGACCTCGAACTGGCTGCGCAAGGCCGCCAACCTGCCGCCGCTGGCGATCGCTCTCCTGCGCGAGGCGACCAGGGGCGGCGCCCTGCCGTCCGACGCCAGCGATCTCGCCGCCCTCATGAAGCACGTGCCGCTGACCGTCACCGGCCTTGCCGGTCTGGAACGCGCCATCTCCACCGCCGGCGGGGTCGCCCTCGACGGCCTCGACGATTACTTCATGGTGTGTGCGCGGCCCGGCCTGTTCGTGGCGGGCGAGATGCTCGACTGGGAGGCGCCGACCGGCGGCTACCTGCTGCAAGGCACGTTCGCCACGGCCGCCCGCGCCGCCGACGGCATCCTGCGCTGGCTCGCGGCCGAACCTGACGGCGCCGACGTGCCGGCGGGGGACGCTGGCGTCGCCGACTGACCGGCGCGACGGCGCTCACGTGCAGGCTAACGAATTCGTGAGCAGACGTGAGTTGCTGGCGGGGGGCGACATTGCTTATCTCTTAGTCAACACGGCGCGCCGAGGCAGGCATGCAAGGCGCCCCGCGACTAAGACGAGCTGGATCGCATAGACACAGAGCGTCTTGGTGGGTATACCCTCGGCGGGGTTAGCCCGATCAGAAGGCACCTTTAACAGGAGGAAGAAACATGAAGGTTTGGACGAAGCCGCAGGTCTCCGAGCAGGAAGTCGGTCTCGAGGTTACGAGCTACCTCCCGGCTGAGATCGACGTCATCTAATGATGTCGACAAGCTCGCTCACCTGGTGAGCGGTTTGGGTGCGGCGGTCGATACCCTCGACCGCCGTTGCCATTTCTGCACCCCTTCATCTGCATGCGAGCGGCGTCGGCGCGCCGCTGAAATCCTCAAGATGGCATCCCATGATCATCAAGGTTCTGGGATCGGCCGCGGGCGGCGGATTCCCGCAATGGAATTGCAACTGCCGCAACTGCGCCGATGTGCGCGCGGGCAAGCCGGGCTTCCGGCCACGCACGCAATCTTCCCTTGCCGTCAGCCGTGACGGCACCGACTGGGTTCTGCTCAACGCCTCGCCCGACCTGCGCCAGCAGATCAATGCGACGCCGGAACTCGGCTCCCGCGCCAACGGTGGACTGCGCAATTCACCGATCAAGGCCGCCGTGGTGACGAACGGCGACGTCGACCACATCTCCGGCCTCATCAACCTGCGCGAAATGGAACCGCTGGCGGTCTACGGCACCGATCGCGTGCTCTCGACCATCGCCGCCAACTCGATCTTCAACGTGCTCGACGCCGGCAAGGTCAAACGCCGCGAGCTGGCGCTCGATACGCCGACCGAGCTGCATGGCGCCGACGCCGCGCTCGGCCTCACCATCACGGCGTTCGCGGTACCGGGCAAGATCGCCTTGTATCTCGAAGATGCGAGCCAGGGCGCCAACTTCGGCTCGACCGCAGGCGACACCATCGGCCTCGAGGTCAAAGATCCCGCAACGGGCAAATCGTTCCTCTATATTCCGGGCTGCGCCGAGGTCGACGCGAAGCTCGCCGCGCGGCTCAAGGGCGCGAGCCTCGTGTTCTTCGACGGCACGCTCTACACCGACAACGAGATGATCGACGCCGGATTGATGCCGAAGACCGGGGCCCGCATGGGCCACATCTCGATCTCGGGGCCGGATGGCTCGGTCGCGGCGCTGGGCAAGCTCGACGTCGCCCGCAAGATCTACGTGCATATCAACAACTCGAACCCCGTCCTCGACGAGAACTCCGAGGCCCGTCGCGCCACCGAGGCCGCGGGCTGGGAAGTCGGCTACGACGGCATGGAGGTGCGCCTGTGAGTGATCGCCGGACCAATACCGCAGACACCCGGCCGATGCTGAGCCGCGCCGAGTTCGAGGCCGCAGTGCGCGCGGTCGGCCCGGATCGCTATCACGACCTGCATCCGTTCCATAAGTTGCTGCACGGCGGAAAGCTGAACAAGGGCCAGGTTCAGGCGTGGGCGCTCAATCGCTACTGCTATCAGTCGGCGGTACCGCGGAAGGACGCGGCACTGATGAGCCGCTGCCACGATCGCGAACTGCGCCGCGAGTGGATGCACCGCATCCTCGATCATGACGGCTCGGGCCCCGACGAGCCGGGTGGCATCGAGCGCTGGCTGGTGCTGACCGACGGCCTTGGCCTCGACCGGGATTACGTCGTCAGCCGCAAGGGCGCGCTCGCCGCCACCAAGTTCGCCGTCGAAGCGTATGTGAACTTCGTGCGGGAGCAGCCGCTCACCATCGCGGTCGCCTCCTCGCTCACCGAGCTGTTTGCGCCGAAGATCCACAAGGAGCGCATCTCCGGCATGCTCGAAGGCTATGATTTCATCGACGACAAGGTGATGGCCTATTTCCGCCGCCGCCTCGATCAGGCGCCGCGCGACGCCGACTTCGCGCTGAACTACATCCTCGATCACGCGGCGACGCGCGAGGAGCAGGAAGCGTGCGTCGATGCCGTGCGCTTCAAATGCGATGTGCTGTGGGTGCAGCTCGACGCGCTGCATCACGCCTACGTCGAGCCGGGCAACATCCCGCCCGGCGCGTTTCGCCCCGAGGGCGGATCGGAGGGCATGTGATGACAGGCACCGCGCAACCGACCCGCCTGATCGTCACCGAGGCGACGCGCATCGTCATTCCGCGCCACATCAAGCTGCGCCACGACGCCGGGCGCGGGGTGTGGGTGATCCTGGCGCCGGAGCGGGTATTCAGCCCCGATCCGATCGCCGTCGAGGTGCTGCAGAAGTGCGATGGCCAGCGCACGGTCGGCGAGATCGCCGACCAGCTCGCGACCGAGTATCAGGCGCCGCGCGCTGACATCCTCACCGATGTCGTCGCCATGCTGCAGGACCTCGCCGACAAGGGAGTGGTGAAGTCATGAACGAGATCATCACCAAGGAAATCAACACGTCCTCGCACGCGGTCGAGCTGCAGCCGGAGCCGGTCTGCGCGCGCGCCCCCGTCGGCCTGCTCGCGGAGCTGACGCACCGCTGCCCGCTGCAGTGCCCGTACTGCTCCAATCCGCTGGAGCTCGAGCGCACCAACATCGAACTCTCCACGGCCGAATGGCAGGACGTGATGCGTCAGGCGGCCGACCTCGGCATCCTGCAGATCCACCTCTCGGGCGGCGAACCGACCGCACGCAAGGACCTCGAGCAGATCGTCGAGACGGCGGCGAAGGCCGGGCTCTACCAGAACCTGATCACCGCCGGCGTGCTGTTGACGAAGGAGCGGCTGCAGAAGCTCGCCGACCTCGGCCTCGATCACGTGCAGCTCTCGATCCAGGATGTCGATCCGGAGAATGCCGACCGCATCGCCGCCTACAAGGGCGGCTCGGCGAAGAAGCGGGAAGTGGCGCGCTGGGTGAAGGACCTCGGCCTGCCGCTGACCATCAACGCGCCGATGCATCGCCAGAACATCCACTCGATGAAGGCGATCATCGACTATTCCGTCGAGGTCGGCGCCGGCCGCCTCGAGGTGGCGCACATTCAATATTACGCGTGGGCTTTGAAGAACCGCGCCGCGTTGATGCCGACGCTGGAGGATTTCCAGCGCACCGCCGAGATCGTCGAGGAAGCCAAGGAACGCCTCAAGGGTATCCTCGTCATCGACTTCGTCGTGCCGGATTACTACGCCAAGTATCCGAAGCCCTGCATGGGCGGCTGGGGCCGCGGCGTCATGAACGTGACGCCCTCGGGCAGGGTCCTGCCGTGCCACGCGGCGGAATCGCTTCCGGGCTTCACCTTCGACAACGTCCGTGATCGCAAGCTCGCCGACATCTGGCTCAATGGCGACGCCTTCCAGAAGTATCGCGGCACGAGCTGGATGAAGGAGCCCTGCCAGAGCTGCCCGCGCAAGGAGAAGGACTACGGCGGCTGCCGCTGCCAGGCCTTTGCGCTGACGGGCGACGCGACCAACACCGATCCGGCCTGCTCGCTTTCGCCGATGCACCAGGACTGGGCCAAGGTGGCAGCGCTCGAGAGCCACACCAGGCCGCCGGAATTCGTCTATCGCCGCATGGGCAAGGGCGGGACGACGCCGCATATGAGCGAAGGCTGACCGCCGGGGGGCAACCCGCAATCCTGATGTTTGATTTTCATCAGGAATTCAGTTCATGGACGGTTCAGACGGCGCTTGCTAGACATCGCACTGTGTCGCGGTCTAGCTCAGGACTGTTGCCTCGGGAGGGGCTTAAGGTCTATCCGTCTCCCGCGATAGGTTGGTCCCCACACGGGTTCTAGGAGAGGAATAGTGACTATGCGCAAGTTGGTTCTGGCGGTCGGTCTTCTGGCTGCTCTGCCGTCCGTCGCGTCGGCTCAGGATGCCGAGGCCGGCAAGGCCGTGTTCAAGAAGTGCCTCGCGTGCCAC
>CALFEM010000274.1 GCA_937950105.1 uncultured Alphaproteobacteria bacterium
CGAGACCGCCGGGGCGATCGCGCGGGTGGCCGACGGGGCGGTGGTCGGCTCGGCCATGGCGCGTCAGGTTCGATGCGTTCGATCCGGCATCTGTAGCCTTCGCCGCGCCGCGGTGTCACGCTGCATCCCGATTCGACCGATCGACGAGGCCCGCATGACCGAGACTGGCATGACCGAGACTGGCACGAGTGACACTGGCACGAGCGAAATCACCACGATCGGGACCGGACATCTCGCCCGCTCCATTCTCGCCGCGCTGAAGGCCATCGAAGCGACCGTGCGCGAGCACGAGGCCGATCGTGACGACTGGGATTCGCGCGCCTTCGACGGCTGGGCCTCGCTGCTCGACCAGATCCCCGAACTCGAGGGCGTCGATTTCACCATCGACGATACCGCCATCGAGACGGCTGAGTTCAAGGTCCACCTGACCGCCGCCATCGGCTTCCTCGAAGCTTACGTGGCAGCGTGGGTCCCGCTTGATCCGATCTGAAGCCCTTCCGCGGACCGCAGGCTAACCCGTAAAGCATACGCGCTCGGGGCCATTGCATGCGCACGCGACATCGTGTAGCCAAACCTGTCCGTTTCCGGTTCTATCCCATAACACCTGCTCGGGAGGCTAACATGTTTGCTATTGTCCGCCTTCTGGCTGCCGCCGGCCCGGCCTGATCCGCGCCTGCACCATCATTCCCGCTTCTGAAATCTGATTTGTCGGACCGTGCCGATTGTGCACGGCCGCACCTACGGACATCGTCATGACATCGCTGAACCTCGCCGTCGGGCATCGCCCGGCCGGCCACCGTTGCGCGCGTCGCCGCATCGAGCGTGCGATCGCGCGGTTTCCCGAACAACACCGCATGGCCGTCGCCGCGCTCGCCGCCCGTGACGACAGGATCGCCGACCTTGCGCAGAGCTTTCCGGCGCTTCTGTTCGCGCTCGCCGTCCCACGCCCGGGCATCGACGCCGAGCCGGTTCTCGCCGATGTTACGGCCGGAACGCCGCTGCGTGACCTTGCCGCCTCCGCCCGCGTGCCGATGTGGCTGCGCAAGCTGCCGCCGGAAGCTTTTGCCATGCGTCTCGCGCCGCTACCCGACAGCGAGCTTCTGCGCCTGCAGATCGCAAACTACCTGCCACGTCCCGGAAGGGCGGCGCTCTGGCTCGCGGCCGTCAGCGAGGCGGCTCGCTGGGGCGACGCGTCGTTCGTTCTTTGGATTGCTCGGGTGGCCGCGCGTGCAAAGCGCGAACGCGACGTCCGCTTGCGCGAAATTCGCAGTCTGTCCCTGCTCGCGTTCTACTCCCATGCCGACACCACACTGGGGCGAACGCTGATTGAAACTCCCTGGCACGCCAGCATGTCGATGGCCACGGCCGAGGCTGCCTGCGATACGTTTCTCGATCGCGCCCGGCTCTACCTCTATGTCGGCGAAACGCCACGGTCAGACGCCTGGTTCGAGGCGGGCTGCATCGACGGCTACGAGTTCCGGCCGCTCGCAACATCGACCGAGATTGCCGATGAGGCGGTGGCGATGGGCAATTGCCTTCGCACGTATGGTTGTCGCATTGCCGGCAACAGAGTGCGCATCTGGAGCGTTCGGCGCGACGGCCAGCGGATCGCAACGCTCGAGATCGGGCACCGCAGGTTCGGTCCTTTGCCGGGGATCGGACAGCTCAGGACGATGAACAACAAGGAGTGCGATGCCCAGCTCTGGTGGGCGGCCTTGCGGTGGATGCACGGTCACGATCTCCGGAAGATCGAGACGTGTGCCGTTCCCTGGAACAAACTCGAGTTCGACCGGACCCGGTGGGTCGATTTGTGGCGGCCCTTCTGGCTCGCACGTCGACGCATTCCCTGCTGGCTGACGCTCTGTCCGGACCGCCGCGGTCTTTGGAAAATCTAGTCCCGGGCTCAGTGGAAGGCGCGCAGGTAGTGGCGCTCGAAGGCGCGCTTCGACCAGTGGAAGGCTCGGCTCTGCGGCAGCACCAGCGAGCGCTTCTCGTCGCGATAGACCATGATGCCCCTGTCGAGCGTGTCGACGATGCAGATCAGCTCCGGCTTCGGCGTCTTCGCGGGCTCTTTGCCGGCGAGACCGGCGACGAGGTTCTCCGCCACCGCTTTGGCCTGCAGGTCGGCCATGTGCGCCTGTTTCGGCAGCCAGTCCGGGCCCGGGAACGAGCCGGCATCGCCCGCGACGTAGGTGTGGGCAAAGCCCTCGACGCGGCAGAACCTGTCGCCCTTGATGAAGCCGCCCTGCGACAGCGGCAGCGCGCCGCCCTGCGCCCACGCCGGTCCGGTCAGCCCCGGCATGAACAGGATCATGTCGGCATTGACGTGCCCGCCCTCGGTATCGACGCCCTTCTCGGTGAAGCCGAGCGGCTTGTGGCCGAGATGCGTATCGATGCGCCGCTTCGCCATCTCGCCGAGCAGCCCCGTCACCGCCTTTTCGCCGAGGCGCTTGCCGGGCTCGGCCGCCGCATTGAAGAACGTCAGCTCGACGTCGCCGCGCCGCCCCTCTTTGCGCAGCCACGTGTCGATGCCGAACAGCAGCTCGAACATCGGCCCGCCGCGCATCGCCTGCGGCTCGTTCGGATTGCCGCCGAAGCCCATGGCGATGCGGCCCTTGCCGAGGCCGGCGAGCCGATCGCGGATGGCCTCGGCGGAGTCGATCCCCTCGCACAGCGTCAGCGCGTGCTCGATGCCGGGGAGCTTCTTGATGAAGCGCCCGCCGGTGGCGATGACGAGCGCGTCGTTGGCGAGCGCCCCGGCCGTCGTCTCGACGCGGCGTCCGCCGTCCTCGACCGACTTGACCGCCGCCGCCTTGAACTCGAGCCGGTTGCGCTTCAGGAAAGCATCGAGCGGCAGCACCACGTCGGCGCGCGTGCGCAGTCCCGTCGGCACCCAGATGAGGCTCGGCAGATACTGAAACTCGCGCTTCGGCGCGACCAGGGTGATGGCCGCATCGGGCAGCTTCTTGCGCAGCATGCGCGCCGCAGTCAGCGCGGCGAAACCGGCACCGAGAATGGTGATTTCGGGCTTGCTCATCGGTCGGCGTCTCCGGGCCACGCATGATGCGACTGACGGGATCACACATCCCGCCCACACCGCCATGCCTATTTCCCCGCCCCGCACCCGACTGTGACCTGACGCACC
>CALFEM010000275.1 GCA_937950105.1 uncultured Alphaproteobacteria bacterium
GACCACCGAGATCTACACTCTTTCCCTACACGACGCTCTTCCGATCTCTGCGGAGCGTGATTGGCAACACGACGGAAACGAGACGGCGTTGGCTCGCATCTGCGAGATCCAGCGCCAAATCGCGTGCTGCAACGTATCGGGCGATGGCGACCCGGGTAGCGATGGGGCTCAGGGGCTCGATGACAGCATCCAGGGTTGAGACCTTCGCGCCGCGTTGGGGGCACGGCTGGCGCTGTCTGGCGGTTGACGCCGGACGCCTGCGCCGCGGTTCGTCGCCTGCCGATACGATTGCACAACGAGCGGGATGTGGCCAGTGCGGCTCCCCTCACCAGAAGCTTGAGCGATTCTTTCGGAAAGAAGCGACACATGGCGAATCCCAAGACCGAGGAAGCTGCGAGCGCCGGACAGGACGCGGGCGAGCGCGACAGCCCGCTGCTCGATCTCTCGGACTCTTCGGTCAAGAAGCTGCTCAAGACGGCCAAGGCGCGCGGCTACGTCACGCTCGACGAGCTGAACGCGGTGATGCCGTCGGAGGAAGTGACGTCGGACCAGATCGAGGACGTCTACGCGATGCTCTCCGACATGGGCATCAACGTCGTCGAGACCGAGGAAGGCGAGGAGCAGCCCGAGGGCGAGGACGACGCCCCCGCCGATGACGACGAGAGCCGCGCCATCGCGACGCAGACCATGCCGACCCGCTCGGAAACGCGCGCCGAGCCGACCGAGCGCACCGACGACCCTGTGCGCATGTACCTGCGCGAGATGGGGTCCGTCGAACTGCTGTCGCGCGAGGGCGAGATCGCCATCGCCAAGCGCATCGAAGCCGGCCGCGAAGCCATGATCGCCGGCCTCTGCGAAAGCCCGCTGACGTTCCAGGCCATCATCATCTGGCACGACGAACTCAACGACGGCAAGATCCTGCTGCGCGACATCATCGACCTCGAAGCCACCTACGAAGGCCCCGACGCCAAGGTCGCCGCCGCCGACGGCGCCGCCGAGGAGCCGGACGAGGCCGACGCCGAGAAGCCCGAGGGCGAGAGCGACGAGGAGGACTTCGAGAACTCCATGTCGCTCGCGGCCATGGAGGCGGAGCTGAAGCCGAAGGTGCTCGAAACCTTCGAGCGCATCGCCGGCGCCTACAAGAAGCTCCGCAAGCAGCAGGACAAGAAGCTCGAGCAGCAGGTCGCGGGCGAGCAGGGCACGCGCCAGCAGCAGAAGGCCTACGACAAGCTGCGCGAGGAGATCATCGCCGACGTCAAGAGCCTCTCACTCAACAACAACCGTATCGAAAGCCTCGTCGAGCAGCTCTACTCGATCAACAAGAAGCTGATTGGCCTCGAAGGGCGCCTGATGCGCCTCGCCGAGAGCTACGGCGTGCCGCGCCAGGCCTTCATCGACGAATACTACGGCAACGAGCTGGACCAGGGCTGGCTCGACCGCATGGCGGCGGGCGGCAAGAAGTGGCAGGCGTTCGTCAAGGCCGAGCGCCCGCAGGTCGAGCGCGTGCGCGGCGAGATCCACGAACTCGCCTCCGTCACCGGCCTCGAGATCGCCGAGTACCGCCGCATCGTGCGCCACGTGCAGAAGGGCGAGCGCGAGGCCCGGCAGGCGAAGAAGGAAATGGTCGAGGCGAACCTGCGCCTCGTCATCTCCATCGCCAAGAAATACACCAACCGCGGCCTGCAGTTCCTCGATCTCATCCAGGAAGGCAACATCGGACTGATGAAGGCGGTCGACAAGTTCGAGTACCGCCGCGGCTACAAGTTCTCGACCTACGCGACATGGTGGATCCGGCAGGCGATCACACGCTCGATCGCCGATCAGGCGCGCACCATCCGCATCCCCGTGCACATGATCGAGACCATCAACAAGATCGTGCGGACCTCGCGCCAGATGCTGCACGAGATCGGCCGCGAGCCGACGCCGGAAGAACTCGCTGAAAAGCTCGCCATGCCGCTGGAGAAGGTGCGCAAGGTCTTGAAGATCGCCAAGGAGCCGATCTCCCTCGAAACGCCGATCGGCGACGAGGAGGATTCACACCTCGGCGACTTCATCGAGGACCGCAACGCGGTGCTGCCGATCGACGCCGCCATCCAGTCGAACCTGCGCGAGACCACCACCCGCGTGCTAGCGTCGCTGACACCGCGCGAGGAGCGTGTGCTGCGCATGCGCTTCGGCATCGGCATGAACACCGACCACACGCTGGAAGAAGTCGGCCAGCAGTTCAGCGTGACGCGCGAGCGCATCCGCCAGATCGAAGCCAAGGCCCTGCGCAAGCTGAAGCACCCGAGCCGCTCGCGCAAGCTGCGCTCGTTCCTCGACAACTGAGCGCGAGCTTTGCACCTGACGAAAAGGCCGCCCTCACCGGCGGCCTTTTTTATCTGCCAACGCGCCGAAAAATTACGGACTGTGCAGATAGGATCCATGCTCCAGCCACCGCCAAACGCCAGCCGAATATCGGACCATGCCCCATGAAGCTCATCACGCCGATCGCTTTGATCGCCATTCTGCTGATCACGCACACGATGCCGGATTCGAGCGTCGGCGGGCCTTTGACGCTGATGCTGGCCTTCGTTCTCGCCGCGCTGGCCGTGGGACTGCACGAGGCGTGGACGAGGCAGCGCAGCGCGCTGGGATGGATTGTCAGTATCGTGGCCGCGGTCGTCGGCGGCTTCTCGGGGGTTGCACTGGGCGGCTTTGCCTTCGAGGGCATCCTGCCGAGCCTGAACCTCGAAGGTTCGCTCGCGTCCACGCGCCATCCCATGCTCTACGTCTCCTCTGCCGGCATGATGGTGCTCACGCTGCTGGGGGCATGGATCGCGCTGTGGATCGTCAATCGCTTGCGATGAGTTCGACGCACCGGCCTGAAATTTCGCCGCTCCTCAGAAAACCAGGTGCGCCAACGTCGCCGCCCAGATCAGAAACGGCACCAGGCGCAATGCCATCGGCTCCTCTCCCCGACGGGCACTCCGAAACAGGAAATACAGAGTCGCGCCCACGAAACCGCCGAGGATCATGAGCCCTGGCAGGAAGCCGCACAGACCGTCACCGCAGCCGCGCCCGAAGTGGTCCAGCAGTTTCAGGGCCGGCACCGGTACGAGGGCCAGGACGATGGCCACCAGCACATTGAAGCGTGATTGCATCGCTCCCCACATCCGGCTCCGTGACGAATATGCGGCTGCACGGCGTGTAACCGCAGCAGACGTGCGACCACCCAGCGGCGTTGAGGGGCTCGACGCAACGCTGGCGGCAAAGCGCCTCCCCTACTCCACCCCGGCGGCCTTCCTGGCGAGGCCGTCGAGGGCGCCGGCCATCATGGAGATGATCTCGTCCTTGCCGGTGATGGCGTGGGCAGCCGCGATCTGGGCCGGGGCGCGGTAGGCGACCATCACCTTGCCATCGGCTGCCTGCCACACTGCGATGCGCAGTGGCAGGTCGAGCGCGATGGCCGGATTGGTCTGCATCAAGGGCGTGCCGAGCTTGGGATTGCCGAAGATCACCACCTCGCTCGGCGCCATCTCCATCCCGAACGCCTTGGCACTCGCCGCGTGATCGACACGGGCGGCGATGTTGACGCCGCGCGAGGTCAGCGCCTGCATCAGCGCATCGACCGTCGCGCCGACACTGCCGCGCTTGCTCTCGATGGTGACGAGCCCTTGCGCCAGTGCGGGCACGGTACCGGCCAACATCGCGGCGACGGCGAACAGGAACGAAGCGGCGCGTGTCATCGGTGGCTCCTTGCGACATGTTCGGTAGCGGCTCAGTCTAGATGCGCGGCAGGTTCGCGTCATCCGCAAGGGCATACCCTCGTGATTGCAGGTTCGGCCGCTGTCTGGTGAACGTTACAAGAGCAGGAAGTCCGAGGGCTCCGTCCCTTGGCCGGGGCGCGCTCCGATCGTCCGAGTCTCATGGCGAGGACGTCATCGGCAGCGCCGGTCAGAAGGTGGCGGCAGCCCCGCTCGTGGAACGCGACGATGCTCCGGCCTCGAGCGCGCTACGTCCGCTCACATCGATGCGATCCGTACCAACGAAACGGCGGCTGCACGCCGTGCAGCCGCCACCCGTAACGTCGACATCGCGCGAAACAGCGGCGCTTCGCGCTTGGCTGTGGCGTCGCCGCCCCGCCTCACGCCGGGACGCGACATCGATCGCACCGGGTCAAAGTTCCTGCATTTGCCAGAGTTCGGCAAAACGAGCCCCCGTTCGGAGCGCTTGAGCGTGCATGCTCCGTTCGAACGCCATCAGGCCGGCTCGGGTTGTCCTTTTGCCAAAGGGCGTCGACAGGAACTCGCGCACGATCTCTAGTTCGGAAAGGTTCAGATCTCTATAGACGTAGGCGTCCTGAGCACGCACGGTCGATTTCAGACCTGCCCACGTCGCAGCTCCTTCGGCCTCAACGCGACGTTCGATCTCGTCAGCAGAGTATCTTGGCACTCCCGCAGGCTTGCTCGCCTCGGAGCCAAGTTGCACCGCCACCGATATGGTTCTGAGAGCAACCCACAACGCCTGTTCGCTGCCATGCAGCTCCATGATCGCTTCGACAAGAACCTCCCGCTCGCGGTCGGCTTCGAGCCGCTTCGCCTCGGCGGCCATGGCCACAAGAATCTCCCGATTTCGCACATCGACGACGAGTTCGAGTTCGCGCTTGCTGATCTTCTTGCCGACATCGCTCTCGCGAAGCGCGAGCAGCACTTCGACGTCGAACCGGTTGAGTTCCAAGCGCAACGTGCGACGGATGTCATCGAGCAGTCTCGGCAGATCAAAACTGCTTTCGACCGCCAAGCGCCAGCACTTCTGCAGCCGTGCGGTCGTGCGCGCGTCGAAACCGTAGTCAGCGTAGTGCGAGCCCGCACCGGCCAGCGCCGACCGCCACGCCTGCAGAGACTCGCGGGTATGATGCTCGACCATCAAGCGGTCGATCAGCCGCTCCAATTCCGAATCGGCCTGCTGGACTTGCGCTCGCGCGAATGATCCGACCGCGGCTTGCACGGGCAATGCCAACAGCAGCGCCCCGATCACACTTCGCGCAAGCCGATGCTTCATGAATGCGCCGCCCGTTCACGCCGGGAAGCGGTTCACCACGTCGCGCACTGTCGTCTTGATGCGGCGCACCGTGCCGGTCTTCGAGCGCATGACGATGGTTTCGGTCTCGGCGCCGCCGGCGGCGAAATGCACGCCCGAAAGCAGCGAGCCGCCGGTGACGCCGGTCGCGGCGAAGATCACGTCGGCGGAAGCCATGTCCTCGAGGTTGAATTTGCGCTTGATGTCGGCGATGCCCATCGACTTGGCGCGCGCGGTTTCCTCGGCGTTGGCCGGCAACAGGCGGCCCTGGATCTGGCCACCGATGCAGCGCAGCGCCGCCGCCGCCAGCACGCCTTCCGGAGCGCCACCTGACCCCATGTAGATGTCGATGCCGGTTTCGCGCGGGTCTGTGGTCCAGATCACGCCAGCGATGTCGCCGTCCGGGATCAGGCGGATCGAGGCGCCGGCCGCGCGCACCGCCTTGATGAGTTCGGCGTGGCGAGGACGGTCGAGGATGCACGCGGTGATCTCGCCGATCGCAACACCTTTGGCCTTGGCGACCGCCTGCAGGTTCTCGGCCGGACTCTTGTCGAGATCGACGACGCCGTCGGGGTAGCCCGGACCGACGGCGATCTTGTCCATGTACATGTCGGGCGCGTGCAGCAGGCCGCCGCGCTCCGATATGGCGAGCACGGCGAGCGCGTTCGGCATCGACTTGGCGCAGATGGTGGTGCCTTCGAGGGGATCGACGGCGATGTCGACCTCGGGGCCGGAGCCGGTGCCGACCTCCTCGCCGATGTAGAGCATCGGCGCTTCGTCCATCTCGCCCTCGCCGATGACGACGCGGCCCTTGATCGACACCTTGCCGAGTTCGCGGCGCATGGCGTCGACGGCAGCCTTGTCTGCCGCCTTCTCGTTGCCGCGGCCCGTCAGGCGCGCGGCCGCGATGGCCGCCGCCTCGGTGACGCGCGCGACTTCCAGAACCAGCACGCGATCGAGACCGGCGCTCTTTTTCCCACCCATGGTCAAGCCCTCCCCGAGCCTGTGAAACGATGCCCGGCACGACCCACGCCGGATGCGAACCGCATCGAAAATCTCAGAGGTTTTCGATGCGAATGAGTTGCGGCTTCTCCGTCACCTTGCCGTCGGCCTCGATTGCCGCGAGCGCGGCGCGAATGGCGCGCTCGGTCGTCTCGTGCGTGATGAGCGTGACACCCGCCGGCGTGCCGGGCGCGCTGACGACGGGGGCGCCGGGCAGCGCGCCCTTGGGGCGGCGCTGCACGATGCTTTCGAGCGAGACGCCCTGCTCGCCCATGCGCGCGGTGATGGCGGCCATGGCGCCCAGATCGGAAGAGCACA
>CALFEM010000276.1 GCA_937950105.1 uncultured Alphaproteobacteria bacterium
CCACCGAGATCTACACTCTTTCCCTACACGACGCTCTTCCGATCTTGTGCTGCTGGGCCTGATCGCCTTTTTCGCGATCATTTTCGCGGTCAACGGCGTATTCCTCTACCAGGCGCTGTCGACACATACGGGGGTGGTTTCCAACGAGCCCTACCGCAAGGGTCTCGCCTACAACGAGCGGATCGCCGCCGACCAGGAGCAGCAGACCCTCGGCTGGCACGTCGATCTCACGGTGCCGGAGAAGGCCGGCGAACTGCGCCTTGCCCTCGCCGATCCCAATGGACGCCCGGTTCCCGGCCTCGTCATCAACGGACGGATCGGCCGTCCCTCGACCGGTGATCTCGACCAGACGCTGGCGCTGGAGGAGAAGACGCCCGGCACCTACGCGACCAACATCGCGGCACTGCACGAAGGCACCTGGGTGATCGACCTGCAGGCGAGCGAGATGAAAAGCGCTGGTGAGACCGTCGTCTGGCGTTTGAGAAAGCGGCTATGGCAGAAGCCGTGAGCCGGAGCGCGGGCCAGCGCAGCGTCGAACCTCCGACCGGGGGCGACGCTACCGGCGCACCGCTGAACGACAACACGCCGCTTGCCGCAAGCGCGACGCTGGTCGCCGACACCATGTATTGCGGCACCTGCATGGTGTCGATCGAGGATACGCTCGGTGCCCTCGACGGCGTCACTTCTGCGCGGGTCAACCTCACCACCAAGCGCGTCACCGTCGCCTACGATCCAGGCCGCGTCGATGTCGACGCGATGATCGGGGCGCTCGACAGAAGCGGCTTTCCTGCTGCCGAGCTGATCGAGGGACGCGAGGCGGAATCGGACGCCCGCGATCGCGATTTCCTGAAGCGCCTCGGAGTCGCCGGTTTCGCTGCTGCCAACGTGATGCTGCTGTCGGTCTCGGTCTGGTCGGGCTTCGGCAGCGACATGGGCGAAGGTGTCCGCGCGCTGTTCCACTGGCTCTCGGCACTGATCGCGCTCCCCGCGATCGCCTATGCCGGCCAGCCGTTCTTTCGCTCGGCCCGCCTGGCGCTGAAGGGCGGGCGCCTCAACATGGACGTGCCGATCTCGCTCGGCGTGATCCTGGCGTCGGCGATGAGCCTGTTCCAGACCATTCGCGGCACCGAGCACGTCTACTTCGACGCGGCGATCACGCTGCTGTTCTTCCTGCTGATCGGCCGCTACCTCGATCAGGCCATGCGCACGCGCGCCGCCGGTGCAGCCGCCAACCTTCTCGGCCTCAAGGCGCAGACCGCTGTGGTTTTGTCTGACGACGGCACCAGCCGCCGCGTCTCCTCGCGCTCGCTCGCCAGCGGCGACCGCGTGCTGATCGCCGCGGGCGAGCGCATTCCCGTCGACGGCCGCATCGAGGACGGCACCAGCGAGGTCGAGGAAAGCCTCATCACGGGCGAGAGCGTGCCGCGTCCCGTGACCACGGGCGAAAGCGTCTACGCGGGAACCGTCAACGGCGGCGGCGCGCTGATCGTCCGCGCCACGGCGACCGACCAGAACACGCTGCTGGCCGAGATCGCACGGCTCGTCGACGCCGCCGAACAGGGTCGCGGCAAATACGTCCGCCTCGCCGACCGCGCGGCGCGCATCTATGCCCCCGCCGTGCACATCCTCAGTCTCGGCACGTTCCTCGGCTGGATGCTGCTCGGCTACGGCTGGGAGGCGTCGCTGACCGCCGCCATCGCCGTGCTCATCATCACCTGCCCGTGCGCGCTGGCGCTCGCCGTTCCCGCCGTGCAGGTCGCGGCGACCAGCCGGCTCATGCGCAAGGGCGTGCTGGTGAAGGCCGCCGACGGTCTCGAGCGCCTCGCCGAAGCCGACACGGTCGTGTTCGACAAGACCGGCACGCTGTCGCTCGGCGAGCCGGAACTGGTCGATCCGGCAGCGGTCGATCCGGCCCGCCTCGCGGCGGCTGCCCGACTCGCGGCCCGCAGTCGCCACCCCTATTCACGCGCCATCCTGCGCGCCGCCGAAGCCCGCGGGATCACCGTCATCCCCGCCGAGCGCGTGACCGAGGTTCCCGGCAGCGGCCTCAGCGCCCAAACGGAAGCGGGCGAAGAACGCCTCGGCTCGCTGGCGTTCGTCTCTGACGCCGGCGGTGTGCCCGGAATTCCGCGCGCGAATGGTGGCGGCGATGCCGTCTCGACGCTCGCCTACCGCAGCGCCGACGGCGCGGTGACCTGCTATGCCTTCACCGACCGGCTGCGGCCCGACGCGAAAGAGGTCGTCGAGCGGCTGGCCGGGGCCGGCTACGCAATCGAACTCCTGTCCGGTGATCGCGCCGGTCCAGTGGCTGACGCCGCCGCCGCCGTAGGCATCACCGTGCATCACGCCGAGACGCCGCCCGCCGGCAAGCTCGCGCGCCTCGAGGCGCTCAAGCAGCAAGGCCACAAGGTGCTGATGGTCGGCGACGGCCTCAACGATGCGCCCGCGCTTGCCGCCGGCCACGCCTCGATGTCTCCGGCAGGCGCCGCCGACATCAGCCAGACGACCGCCGACGCGATCTTCCAGGGCAGCAGGCTCGCGCCGATTCTCGAATCGCTCGCGGTCGCGCGCCAATCGCAGCGCATGGCGCTGCAGAACTTCGCCATCGCCATCGGCTATAACTTCGTGTTCGTGCCGCTGGCGATGCTCGGCCACGTTACGCCACTCGTGGCGGCCATCGCCATGTCGGCCTCGTCGATCGCCGTCACCGGCAACGCCGTCCGCCTCAAGGGCATGCGTCTGGAGCTGAAACGATGACCTCGCTCGCCTGGCTCATTCCCGTAGCGCTGTTCCTCGGCGGGCTCGGACTCGCAGCTTTCCTGTGGTCGCTGAAGTCCGGGCAATTCGATGATCTCGAAGGCGCCTCGTGGCGTGCGCTCGAGGACCGCGACATCAGCCACAAGAAGCGCACCGATGGCGGACCACAGGATGGCGGGACGGGCACCCACGAGCGCAAGTCCCCCGTGTCGCCGCAATAAGAGTGGTGCGCGAAACGGAGCGCGCACGCGCCGGACGCATTCCACCCGGCGACTTCAGGAGGCGATTCCCCCGTAGCGTTCGGCGCCAACAGCCGCGCCGGTCTCACATGCCTTCGCGCGGAATGACGCGATCGTCGAGCAGCACGAGATCCTCGAACGCATGCCACGTGGCGTGACCGATCAGGGGAAACACGACGATCAGCCCGATGAACAGC
Source organism: uncultured Alphaproteobacteria bacterium (assembly GCA_937950105.1). Lineage (GTDB taxonomy): Bacteria > Pseudomonadota > Alphaproteobacteria > Rhizobiales > Hyphomicrobiaceae > JAEUMD01. Next base: position 3,194 of record CALFEM010000276.1, read on the forward strand.
GACAGACCGCCGAGGGCCATGAACCCGGCGATGAGCGTCGCCCAGAGCAGCATCGGCTTGGGGTTGGCCCGTACCGCCTGCAGGCTCGTCCTGATCGCTGTGATCACGTCGACGTCCTTGACCATCAGCAGCGGCACGGCGACGGCCGAGACGGCGAACGTCAGCACCGACAGCAGCGCACCGGCCAGCGTGCCGACGAGGAGCAAGATCGGAAGAGCACACGTCTGAACTCCAGTCACTTAGGCATCTCGT
>CALFEM010000277.1 GCA_937950105.1 uncultured Alphaproteobacteria bacterium
CTATTCGGACGGTGTCGCCGCGCTCGAAGCCCTGACCGAGGAGCCCGCCGACCTCGGCATCTTCGACATCAAGATGCCGCGCATGGACGGCATGGAGTTGCTCCGCCGCGTGCGCCAGCAATCCGACATGCCGGTGATCTTCCTGACCTCGAAGGACGAGGAGATCGACGAGCTGTTCGGCCTCAAGATGGGCGCCGACGATTACATCGCCAAGCCGTTCTCGCAGCGCCTCGTGGTCGAGCGCGTGCGCGCCATCCTGCGCCGTGGCCAGCCGAAGGAAGGCGTCGCCCCGACAGTCGAGAAGGCGCACGTTCTGGAGCGTGGCAAGCTGAAGCTCGACCCCGAGCGACACACCTGCCACTGGGACAACCGCGCCGTCACGCTCACCGTCACCGAGTTCCTGATCCTGCAAGCGCTGGCCCAGCGCCCCGGCGTGGTCAAGACGCGCGACGCGCTCATGGACGCCGCCTACGACGATCAGGTCTACGTCGACGACCGCACCATCGACAGCCACATCAAGCGGCTGCGCAAGAAGTTCAAGGTGGTCGACGACGACTTCGACGTGATCGAGACGCTCTACGGCGTCGGTTATCGCTTCAAGGAGTAGGCCAGCGCGGCGCCCTCAGCGTCATCGCACGCTTCGCCGTGCTGTCGCGTGCGTGCCATGAACGCCGGCGGACACGCGCCGGCAGCCGGAGGTGTTGGTGTCGATCGGCACGGAACGTCAACTGGATCGCGTGAGCCTCGCAGAGGACGTCAGCCGGCCTCAGCCGGCCGGCGCCTCCGCTGCGGCGGACGGCGCGACGGCCTCGACGTTCCGGCGTGCCTTCGCAGCGTGGTGGCGCCGCCAGCCGCTCGTGCGCTTCGTCTCGGCGACGCTGCTGCGGCGCATCCTCGTGTCGAACATGATCGGCCTCGCGATCCTGCTGTTCGGCATCCTCTACCTCAGCCAGCATCGCGGCTGGCTGATCGACGCCAAGCGCGAGTCGCTGCGCGTGCAGGGCGAGATCATCGCCGCCGCCATCGCCGCCAACGCGTCCGTCGAGACCGAGCGGCTGACGCTCGATCCCGACAAGCTGCCCGAAGCCTCCAACACCCGCATCCCATTCCGCGACGACGGCTTCGCTGCGCTTGAGCTGTCGATCCGCCCCGAGCGGGTCACGCCGATCCTGCGCCGCCTGATCCAGCCGACCAACACGCGCGCCCGCATCTACGCCCGCGACGGCACGCTGATCGTCGATACCGCGACGCTGCTGACGCGCGGCGCCATCAAGCGCGACGGCGACACACCCGAGACGCAGGGCTGGGTCAAGACCAAGAACTTCTGGACGCGGCTCACCCACTGGCTGATCGACAAGGAGCTGCCGGTGTACCGCGAGATCGGCACCGGCCCCGGCACGTCGTATCCGGAGGTGCGCCTGGCCATCAGCTCGGGCACCTCGACGCCCATGCTGTTGCTCAACGGCAAGGGCGAGCAGATCGTCTCCATGGCTGTGCCGATCCAGCGCATGAAGTCGGTGCACGGCGTGCTGCTGCTGTCGACCCGCCCCGGCGAGATCGACGAAATCCTGGGTGAGGAACGCAATGCCATCCTGGCGCTGGCGCTGATCGCGCTGGTCGCCACGGTATCGGTGTCGCTGTTCCTGGCGCGCACCGTGGCCGGACCGATGCGGCGCCTGTCGGACACCGCCGAGGTCGTCTCCAACAACATCAACGCCCGCGAGCGCCTGCCCGAGATCGAGGACCGCCGCGACGAGGTCGGCCAGATGGCGCAGGCGTTCTCGAAAATGACAGACGCCCTGTTCCGGCGCATCGAGGCGAGCGAGAAATTTGCCGCCGACGTCGCCCACGAGTTGAAGAACCCCCTGACGGCCGCTCGCTCGACCGCCGAGTCGCTCGCCTTTGCACGCACGCCCGAGCAGCGCGATCAACTCGTCGAGCAGATCCAGCTCGAGCTGAAGCGGCTCAATCGCCTCATCACCGACGTGTCCAGCGCCTCCCGCCTCGACGCCGAGCTCGCCCGCCAGAAGCTGGAGCCGGTTTCGCTGGTGAGCGTGCTCGATACCGTCCGTTCGATCTTCGCCGACAAGGCGGAGGACCGTGGCGTCGATTTCAGGCTCGACATTCCGGCCGGGACCGATCCGTCCAACTTCACCATTCTCGCCAACGAGAGCCGCATCGCGCAGGTGATGACCAACATCGTCGACAACGCCCTCTCGTTTTCGCCGCAGGGCGGCAAGGTCACGGTGTCGGCGCGGCGGCTGCGCGACGAGGTCGAACTGGTCGTCACCGACGACGGACCCGGCATCGACGAGGACAAGCTGGAGACCATCTTCGCGCGCTTCTACACCTACCGGCCGACCGCCACCTCGAGCCGCGGCAACAACTCCGGCCTCGGCCTCAACATCTCGCGCGAGATCGTACTGGCGCACGGCGGCACGATCCGGGCCGAGAACCGCTACCGCGAGCCGCTCGATCCGAAATCGGGCCGCATCGGCGCACGCTTCGTCGTCCGCCTGCCGGTCAGCCCGGCGCATCCGCGAGGCCGCTGAGTGAGCACGGACGATCGCGTCCGCACACCGGATCCGGTGCTGGTGCATGCCACCACGGTGGCGCGCGAGGGGCGTGCCGTGCTTCTGCGGGGCACCTCGGGCGCGGGAAAATCCGACCTTGCGTTGCGGCTGCTCGCCCTGCCGGCCCCGGGCGGCCTCCCGAGCAGCCTCCCGATCGGCGGCTTCGTGCTCGTCGCCGACGACCAGACACGGATCAAAAACCGCGACGGCCGCCTGTTCGCGAGCGCGCCGTCGACGATCGCCGGGCGCCTCGAGGTGCGCGGGGTCGGCATCGTCGCCCTGCCGTTCGCAGAGGAAGCCGAAGTGACCCTCGTCGCCGATCTGGTCGCGCCCGATGAGGTCGAGCGCCTGCCCGAACCCGCAACGGCGTCGCTTCTCGGTGTCGTGATTCCCCTCGTCCGCGTCGCCCCGTTCGAGGGATCGGCGCCGCTGAAAGTCGCCCTCGCGCTGGCGGCAGCCCGGCAGGACACCTGAGCCGCCGCTGCCCCGCAGGCTGCGCCTGCCGCCGGCGGGCCTACCGCACTTGTTGCGCTGCGTCAGAGCCACGACAAGCCGCTTGCAACTCGGCCGAACACTTGTACGCTGGCCGCCCCTGAAATCAGGCGGCTGGCATGGATTACCGGGCATGACCCTGCGCACTCGCGACGAGCCGACCTGCAGCGTGGATGGCCGAACCGCATGATCGGATTAGTCATCGTCACTCATGGCGGACTGGCGGCCGAGTTTCGCGCCGCGCTGGAGCACATCGTCGGCGCCCAGCAGCAGATCGAAACCATCTCGATCGGGCCCGAGGACGACATGGTCGAGCGGCGGCGGCAGATCCTCGACGCGGTGGCGCGCACCGACACCGGTCAGGGCTGCATCCTGCTCACCGACATGTTCGGCGGCACACCGGCCAATCTGGCCATCTCCATCATGGACGAGGCCAACGTCGAGGTGATCGCCGGCATCAACCTGCCGATCCTGGTCAAGCTGGCCACCGTGCGGGCTGAGCTGCCGCTGCGCGAGGCGGTGCTGCTGGCACGTGATGCAGGGCGCAAATACATCAAGGTCGCCAGCCAGGAGCTGAGCGGTGATGCCTGACCGACGCCCCGGCCGCTGACGCGACCATGCCCGAGATTCCCTCGCACCGCCCTGAAGCGATCGTCACCATCCGCAACCGGAAGGGGCTGCACGCGCGCGCCTCGGCCAAATTCGTCAAATGCGCGGAGCAGTTCGACGCCATCGTGCACGTCACCCGCGACAACCATACCGTCGGTGGCACCTCGATCATGGGGCTGATGATGCTGGCGGCCGGCCCCGGCAGCGTGCTGCATCTGGTGGCCGAGGGCGCGGAAGGACCGGAAGCGCTGGCGGCTCTTGTCGCACTCATCGAGGACGGCTTCGGCGAGGAACAGGTCGAAGGCGCCTGAGCGCCCCGCTTGCGCCAGCGGCGGCGCCTCTCCGGGCTCTGTCTTCAGGCATCCCCGAACAGCAAAAGGAGAGAAGAGGCGCTGGAGTTCGCCTCTTCTCCCCGGTCTTCGCTGTCGAACCCGGACCTTACTTGGTCAGGTAGAGGTTCGAGATCTTGAGGGCGATGTCGCGGAAGGCCTGCTTCAGCTGCTCGCCGTTGTCGGCATCGTAGAACTGGGTCGCCGAGCTCGCGCAATCCCTCAGCATGTTCTTGGCCGTGGTGTTGTTGCCGAGTTCGAAACCGACGGTGTAGACGTCGATACCCTTGAGCTTCATCGCGGTGCACAGCAGCTTGGACTGGTTGGTGCCGTTACCGTAGGGCAGCGTGCAGCTCATGACATCGTTGACGACACCGTTCGAGCAGTACTCCGTGTTGTACTCGCCGTCCGTCATGAGCACGGCGATCTTCTTCAGCTTCGGCTGGTTCTTGACGTTGAGCTCGGTCAGCAGCGAGTAGGATGCGGGCTTGCTCGCGGTCGGCAGCTTCGGAGCCCAGTTCGGCGACAGCATGTACCAGGCCCAGGCGGTGCCGAGCTGGCCGGCGGTATTGCCGCTGGCGACGAAGTCGTCGATCTTGCCCTTCAGCAGGTCCTTGTTGTTGGTCAGCGGCACAACCGTCGCCTGCTCCGGCCGGCACTTGCCGTCGGCGTCATAGAACGCCTTCGGACGGCTGGTCGAGACGGGCAGCGTGTCGAGCAGGGCATCGACGCCGTTGCGCTCGGTGACGCAATTGGCGTCGCGCTTGTAGGTCGTGCTCCGGCCGCTCTTGTTGGTGAAGGTGATCGACGAACCACCGGGGATGGCGAGCGAGGTCTTCAGAGTGTCGTCGATCCGCACGGCCTCGGCGAACGGCACCAGCGCGACCTTCGAGGTGTACTGGCTCTGGTCGTCCCACACGACGATGTCGATGAGATCCTTCGCGGCAACCTTCAGGTCCTCGATCTTGCTGCCGGCCATCGAGCCCGTGACGTCGAGCATCATCGACACCTCGAGGCTGGTCTGGCCATTGCCGCCGACCTTCAGCACGGCCTCCGAGAATTCGCTCTCGCTCTCGGCGGCCGACAGTTTCACCAGCGGCAGCGAGTCGACGCCCGCGAAGGCGAGAAACGGCGTCTGCAGGATCGCCGAGCCGCTCGCCTGGAACGCGGTGTCGCTGCGCGCGGTCTTGAACTTGATGGTGTCATCGACTTCGATGCGACCCTTGGTGTTGGCCGCGTAGTACTTCTGCGCGATGGCGACGGCGCCGGCCGGGTTGCTCGAGTCGACCTGCAGTGCGCGGGCGCCGGCCAGCACGGCCGCGTCGACCGCATTGAGCGTGTCGGTGCGCGCGCTCAGCCAGCGGCTGATGTCGATGGCAGCGCCGACGAAGAACATCATCACCATGGCCGTCAATCCGAAGATCATGGCCACGCTGCCGCGTTCGTCGCGATTGAAACGCTGTCCACTCGTGAAGAAGCCCTGAACGGCCCCACTCGGGGACGACGGATATTTGGTTCGGTCGGTATTTTTGTAAGACATGACAGTGCCTCCAGACACACAAACTCAAGTACATCACAATCTATGCCCCCACCATTTAACTTTCGTAAAAATCTCGGACGCCTGTTTGTTTCGATAATTTTGAGTATACTTGCCTTGTACTATAATTTGAGTCTATTTTTACAGGATTGCGCAAGAGATCAGTAACCATTTTTATTTGATCGGACTGTCAAGAGGTTAGCGGTCGAGCTGGCCGGGTCATGAATATCCGGAGCGGCTCGCGCCCAAAGGTGGCCGATACACCGCGCCCCGAAACGGGACATCAGGTGTTTCCGGGGCGCTGATCCGGGTAAGCCGGCGTGATCGCGAATCCGGTGTTTTCAGCCCCCTCCGGCTCCGCTTTCGTGCGCTAGATAGCGGCCTAAAGCTGGAGCGCTTCCATCCGATCAGTGAACCGCAAGGCGGTTCCGTCTGATCGGATAGCGCTCTAGCGGCAGGCTTTTCGGCCCAAAGAACACCGGGAAGCAACGGCTATCCCGAGACGGCTCATGAGCGAAGTCGTGCTCCGGCGGTCCGCCGCAATTTCCACACCCGAGACATAACGAGTTGTTTATATGTAGTTGCGGGCATGAGCCTCGGCGGGTATACGAACGCTGCCTCGTCTGAGGGCCGCCCCGCCGCGGGATGCCGGCCGATCGCCGAAGCATGAACCGACATTCGCCCTGGAGCGCACGGGCCCCTGTGCCCTCCACGGTCCAACGCCAAGCGGCCGCGCGGCCGCCGATCAAACAGGAGAACGCCGAGCATGGCAGACTACATCGTCAAGGACATCTCGCTCGCCGCTTTCGGCCGCAAGGAGATCGAGCTCGCCGAGACCGAGATGCCGGGCCTGATGTCGATCCGCGCCGAATACGGCCCGCAGCAGCCGCTGAAGGGCGCCCGCATTGCCGGTTCGCTGCACATGACCATCCAGACCGCGGTGCTGATCGAGACGCTGAAGGCGCTCGGCGCCGATGTCCGCTGGGTGTCGTGCAACATCTTCTCGACGCAGGACCACGCCGCAGCCGCCATCGCCGCCAGCGGCACCCCCGTGTTCGCCTACAAGGGCGAGACGCTGGTCGAGTACTGGGACTACACCGCCAGGCTGTTCGACTGGCATGGCGGCGGCGTGCCGAACATGATCCTCGACGACGGCGGCGACGCCACCATGCTGGTGCACTACGGCCTCAAGGCCGAGCAGGGCGACACGGCGTTCCTCGACAAGCCGGGTTCGGAGGAGGAGGAGATCTTCTTCGCCCTCATCAAGAAGATGCTCTCTGAAAAGCCGAAGGGCTGGTTCGCCGAGGTGGCCAAGTCGATCCAGGGCGTTTCGGAAGAGACGACCACGGGCGTGCATCGCCTCTACAAGCTCGCCGAGCAGGGCAAGCTGCTGTTCCCGGCCATCAACGTCAACGACAGCGTCCCCAAGTCGAAGATCGACAACCTCTATGGCTGCCGTGAGTCGCTGGTCGACGCCATCCGCCGCGGCACCGACGTCATGCTGGCCGGCAAGGTCGCGTTCGTCGCCGGCTTCGGCGATGTCGGCAAGGGTTCGGCCGCTTCGCTGCGCCAGGCCGGCGCCCGCGTCATCGTCTCCGAGATCGACCCGATCTGCGCCCTGCAGGCCTCGATGGAGGGCTACGAGGTCGCGACCATCGAGGATGCCTTCAGCCGCGCCGACATCTACGTCACCGCGACCGGCAACAAGGACATCATCACCGTCGATCACATGCGGCAGATGAAGGATCGCGCCATCGTCTGCAACATCGGCCACTTCGACAACGAGATCCAGGTCGGCGGTCTCAAGAACATGAAGTGGACGAACATCAAGGATCAGGTCGACGAGATCGAGTTCCCCGGCGGCAACCGCATCATTCTGCTGAGCCAGGGCCGTCTCGTGAACCTCGGCAACGCGATGGGCCATCCCTCGTTCGTGATGTCGGCGTCCTTCACCAACCAGACGCTGGCCCAGATCGAGCTCTTCTCGAACCCCGGCAAGTACGAGAAGAAGGTCTACACGCTGCCGAAGTTCCTCGACGAGAAGGTCGCGATGCTCCACCTCGCCAAGGTCGGCGCGACGCTGACCAAGATGACGCAGCAGCAGGCGGACTACATCGGCGTGTCGCCGCAGGGGCCGTTCAAGGCCGAAGCCTACCGGTACTGAAAAAGAAAGGCCGGGGGAGGAACACCTCCCCCGAATCCCCCACCGCTCTTTGGCTTTTGGGGACTGACCGCCACGACCGGCGCCACGTGCCAGAAAAAGGAGGGGGTTTGGGGGAGTTCATCTCCCCCAACCTTCAGGCGACCTCGAACAACCTGGCGGCGCCCTGCCCGCCACCGACGCACATCGTCACCACGACGAATTTCGCGCCGCGCTTCCTGCCCTCGATCAGCGCATGCCCCGCCATGCGCGCGCCCGACATGCCGTAGGGATGGCCGATCGAAATCGCCCCGCCAT
>CALFEM010000278.1 GCA_937950105.1 uncultured Alphaproteobacteria bacterium
CCCGAGAAGCCTTCGGGCGCATCGTGGTCGTACTCGTAACCCGAGCCGTAGCCTTCATCCTCCATCAGCTTGGTCGGCGCGTTGAGGATGATCTTCGGCGGCGCCAGCGAACCGTGCTCCTTGGCCGCGCGCATGGCCGCCTTGTAGGCGACGTAGGCGCCGTTCGATTTGGGCGCGGTGGCGAGATAGATGGTCGCCTGAGCGAGAGCCAGTTCGCCCTCGGGGCTCCCGAGAAAATCAAACGTGTCCTTCGCCGCGATCGCCTGCACCACCGCCTGCGGATCGGCAAGCCCGATGTCCTCCACCGCCATGCGCACGAGCCGGCGCGCGATGAACAGACGATCCTCGCCGCCGTCGAGCATGCGGCACAGCCAGTACAGCGCCGCGTCGGGATCGGACCCGCGCACGCTTTTGTGCAAGGCGGAGATCAGGTTGTAATGCCCGTCGCGGCCCTTGTCGTAGAGGGGCGCGCGCCGCTGCACGAGCTTGGTCAGCGCATCGCGGCCGATCGGCTTTGCTCCGGCAGGCAGCGACGAGAACACCTCCTCGGCGAGGTTGATGATGGTGCGCCCGTCGCCGTCGGCCATGGCCACGAGCGCGATGCGGCCTTCCTCGTCGAGCGGCAGCGGACGGCCTTCTTCTTTCTCCGCTCGCACCAGCAACGCTTCGAGCGCCGCGTCGTGGTGACGCTCGAACACCATGACGACGGCGCGCGAGAGAATGGCGGCGTTGAGCTCGAACGACGGGTTCTCGGTGGTGGCGCCGACCAGCGTGATGGTGCCGTCCTCCATGTGCGGCAGGAAGCTGTCCTGCTGCGCGCGGTTGAAGCGGTGGATCTCATCGACGAACAGCAACGTGCCCTTGCCCTGCTCGCGGCGCATCTTGGCGCGGTCGAACACCTTGCGCAGATCCTGCACGCCGGAAAAGATCGCCGAAATCTGCTCGAACTCGAGGTTCGTCTCGCTCGCCAGCAACCGCGCCACCGTCGTCTTGCCGGAGCCGGGCGGCCCCCACAGGATCATGCTCGACAGCCGCCCTGCGCGCAGCATGCGCGTCAGCGTACCCTCCGGCCCGACGATCTGGTCCTGCCCGACCACCTCGGCGAGCGATTTGGGCCGCAGCCGGTCGGCAAGCGGCCGCGGCGCGCTTTTCTCCAAACCAGCGGCTTCGAACAGATTGGTCACGTCGGTCGTCCCTCTCGGACTACGAGCAGCGCCACAGGCATCATCGCGAACAGTGCATAGAGCGTCGCCGAAATCATACCCTCGCGGCTCCAGAAATGCGCGACCCACACCGCTGGCGAAATGTGGCGCAGCAGGTACGTCAATGCCATCTCGGCCACCAGCAACAGCGCCAGCGCGACGCCGCCCATGATAATCCGCGCCGGACGGGTGGAGCTGACGCCAAATCGCGCGACGACACGCGCGGCGATCAGCGCCATCGCCGCAATCATCAGCGGCGCCTCGACGAGCAGCGCCCCCGTTTCACCGACGAGCGGCTTCAGCATCACCTCGCGCACCGGCCCGACCAGCGCACCGACGGCGAACGTCAGTGCAAAGTAGGCAGCGCCCGCCGACACGTCGCGCCGCCACGCCGCCATGCTCACCCCGGCACTTGCATGCTCAGCAGTTGGCCGCCGCGGCGGATGCCGATCACCCACAGCCGCTGCCGGCTGGAGAGAACGCCTTCCAGATCGCGCACGGTTTCGACCTTCTGGTCCTGCAGCGAGACGATCACGTCGCCGGGCTGGAACTGCAGGCGGCCAGAGATGCTGCCCGGCCTGACCGACAGGATGACGACGCCTTCGGTGGCATCGATGCCGAGTTCGTCGGCGACACCCGGCAGCAGGTTGGCCACGCGCGCGCCATCGAAGGGATGCCGGCCCGACAGATTGCGCACGTCGTCGGCGCCGGGCGGTGGTGCCGCCTGCAGCGCCAGTTTCACCATCGCCGGCTTGCCGCGCTTGATGAGGCCGATTTCGGCCGACTTGCCGACACCACGCGTCGTCATGCGGTAGAGGGCGGAGCGCGCGTCCGTCACCTCGAAGCCATCAACGTGGGTGATGACATCGCCGGCCTCGATGCCGGCCTTCGCTGCCGGGCCCTTGGCATCGACGCGCGCCACCACGGCGCCGGCAATGCGTTCGAGGCCGAGCCCTTCGGCGATTTCACGCGTCATCGTCTCGAGTCGTGCCCCGATCCACGGCCGCTCGACCTTGCGGCCGGCCACGGCGCTGTCGACGTAGAGCTTCACGAGGTTCGACGGGATGGCAAAGCCGATGCCGACCGAACCGCCAGAGCGCGTGTAGATCATCGTATTGATGCCGACGACCTTGCCGGCGACATCGACCAGCGCGCCACCCGAATTGCCGGGATTGATGGCGGCGTCGGTCTGGATGAACACGGAAGCGTCGGAGCGGCCGACCTCGGAACGCGCGAGCGCCGAGACGATGCCGCTCGTCACCGTCTGGCCGACGCCGAACGGATTGCCGATGGCGAGCACCAGATCGCCGACTTCGAGGCTGTCGCTGTCCTCGAACTCGAGATGATCGAAGCGGGCACCGTTGCCGTCGATCTTTAGCACGGCGATGTCGGTCTTCTCGTCCTGCAGCAGGATCTTGGCGTCGAACTCGCGCTTGTCGGCGAGCGCCACGCGGATCTCGGTCTCGCCGCGCGCCTTGACGACGTGCGCATTGGTGACGACGACGCCGTCGGCGCTGACGATGACGCCCGAGCCGAGCGAGCGCTGGATGCGCTCCTGCGGCATGCCGAAGCTCTCGCCGAACAGCCGCTCGAACAGCGGATCACCCGCGAACGGCGACGAGAACGCGCGCACCCGGCTCGACACGTAGACGTTGACGACGGCGGGCGCCGTTCGCCGCACGATCGGCGCGAACGAGAACTGCACCTGCTCGCGCGACGACGGCACCTCGCGGCGCTGCGCGAGGGCATCCGGCCCGGCCCCGGCCAGCGCAGCCAGCGCCAGCAGCATGAGGATCGCCGCTCGCGCGACGCTACGCCTGGTAGCCGAATGGCGATAATGGAGGTCGTGAAGGCTCATGTACCCGTCTCCTGCGAACCGTCGGAGTGTCAGATACATCAACGCCCGGCAAGGGCAAAACGAGGGCGTTTCTCTCAAACAGCCCGGCTCGCCGGATCAGGCCTTGCGCAGCTTGGTCCACACCAGCCAGGCGGCAACCCAGAGCGGCAGCAGCAGCGGCGGAATGAGGATGCCGGCGACGAACAGGATGCCCGCCAACTGACCGGGGTTCTTCACCAGTTCGCGCAGCTTTTTCATCGCCATCTCGCCAGCCTCGGCCGCGTTCGGCAAGGTCGGAGCGGGCGGCGCGGAGGGCGCGTTGCCCGCAGGCGGCGCGCGATCGCTTCGGGCCGGGCTGGAGGGCGCCGACCAGTTCGGCATCTTCGGCAGCGACACCTTCGGCGGCTTCTGCGCCGGCTGCTTCTGGCGTGCCCCCCTCTGCGCGTCGTCACGGCGGGTATGCTCGGCGCGGGCATCGGCCCGCATCTGCTCGTGGCCCGCCGGCGAGGACGCGCGGATCGCCGCCTTCAGGGCCGCCATGTCGCTCACCTGCACCCACAGCTCCTGGCCGTCGCGCCAGACG
>CALFEM010000279.1 GCA_937950105.1 uncultured Alphaproteobacteria bacterium
GGCAGTACCCGCTGATGTGCCGGCGTCCGCGCGGAGCGGAGACGGGCGAGCAGGTACTGATCGACGGCAACGCCGAAGCCGCGGGCAAGGCCTACTGGCAGCTCGGCGGGGTCAGTCACAGCCCCGACCACCGCCTCGTCGCCTACTCGGTCGACGACGCCGGCTCCGAGTTCTACACCATCCGCCTGCGCGACACGTGGACCGGCTACGACCTCGCCGACCGCATCACCGATGCCGGCGGCTCTGCCTGGTCGCGCGACGGGCAAACGCTGTTCTACGTGCGCCTCGACGACAATCACCGCCCGCGCTGGGTCTATCGCCACCGGCTCGGCACGCCGGCGAGCGACGACGTGCTGGTCTACGAGGAGCCGGACCCCGGCTTCTTCGTCGGCGTCGGCACGACGCAGTCGCATGCCTTCGTCGTCATCGATACGCATCGCCACGACACCAGCGAGATACACGTCGTCGACGCAGCCGATCCGGAGAGCGCGCCGCGCCTCGTCGTGCCGCGCGAGTATGGCCACGAGTGCGAAATCGAGCATTTGGGCGACGAGTTCCTCTTCCTCACCAACTCGGGTGGCGCCGAGGACTTCCGCATCTGCGCCGCGCCGATTGCCGCGCCTGAACGCGACAACTGGCGCGAGATCGTACCGCACAAGCCCGGCTGTCTGATCCTGTCGATGGGTGTGCTGTCAGGCCACCTCGCGCGACTCGAGCGCGAGAACGGCCTGCCGCGCATCATCGTGCGCGAACACGCGAGCGGCGCCGAGCATCAGATCGCCTTCGACGAGGAAGCCTATTCGCTCGGGCTCTCGACCGGCTACGAATTCGACACGACGCAGATCCGCTTCACCTACTCGTCGATGACGACGCCGAGCGAGACCTGGGACTACGACATGGCGACACGCGCGCGTGTGCTGCGCAAGCGCCAGGAGGTGCCGAGCGGGCATGATCCGCACGCCTACGTCACGCGCCGGCTGATGGCGCCCGCCCCCGACGGCGAGACCGTGCCGGTATCGATCCTCTACCGCAAGGATACCCCGCTCGACGGTTCGGCGCCGCTGCTGCTCTACGGCTATGGCGCCTACGGCATCGCCATTCCGGCGGCGTTCTCGACGACGCGCCTGAGCCTCGTCGATCGCGGCTTCGTCTATGCCATCGCCCACATCCGCGGCGGCAAGGAGAAGGGCTATCGCTGGTACACCGAGGGCAAGCGCGCGAAGAAGCCGAACACGTTCTCGGATTTCATCGCCGCAGGTGAGCACCTCGTGGCGCAAGGCTTCACCCGGCGCGACCGTATCGTCGGCCACGGCGGCTCGGCGGGCGGCATGCTGATGGGCGCGGTCGCCAACATGGCGCCGGACCTGTTCCTCGGCCTGATCGCCAACGTGCCGTTCGTCGACGTGTTGAACACCATGCTCGACAAAGACCTGCCGCTGACGCCGCCGGAGTGGCCCGAGTGGGGCAATCCGCTCGAGAGCGCGGAAGACTTCGCCACCATTCGCGCCTACAGCCCCTACGACAACGTGCGGGCGCAGGCTTATCCGCACATCTTCGCGCTCGCCGGCCTCACCGATCCGCGCGTGACCTACTGGGAGCCGGCCAAGTGGGTGGCGCGGCTGCGGGAGCTCAACACCAGCGGCAACATGATCCTGCTCAAGACCAACATGGACGCCGGCCACGGCGGCGCCTCGGGCCGCTTCGAAGCCTTGAAGGAAACGGCGACCGAATACGCCTTCGCGCTGAAGATCACCGGCAGGGCGGGGGATTTCGCGTGATACGGCTCGCGGGCTGCTATGGTCCGGCGGGCGATGGTCGCCGCCGTTGTGATGCGGTG
>CALFEM010000280.1 GCA_937950105.1 uncultured Alphaproteobacteria bacterium
GAGCGCGGGCCGTCGGCGAAGACGAGGAATAGATCCAGCCGAGACCGTTGACGGTCCTCACCACGCGTCCGACTCCTGTCGCACGTGTGGCGAACGGCGCGAGGATTGCCGGCTTGGTATCGAACGTCTGCACGATATCGGGCAGTCGTCGCCGCAGCATGTCGGCGAGACTGCGGTAGCTGTACACGTCCTCGACCGGCGACACGAAGCGATCCAGACGATAGGCGTGATAGGGAATACCCGCCGCCGCGAACGGCGCCGGATCTCCAGTACCCGCTGCTTCGACGGCAACCCCGTGGCGAGCAAGCCGCTCGAGGAAAGGAATGCGCAGAGCGTGATCCTCGCCGCCGACCACCAGCAAGCGCAATGGATCAGGGACAGCGTTCTCAGCAGTGCGCGAGACGGGCGGTCGCGCCAAGCCGACGGCAGAGCGTGCGCCGCCCGATGCACCCAAAGCACGAAAGGCCGAGAGGTTCATGGCTCCAGCTTCCGCAACTGGCCGGCAACGGACGCGCGCGTCGCGCCGAGCGTCACCTCGACGACATCGCCGGGCAGCACTTCCGTGTCCTCCGTGGCATCGAGGCGCGCAATGCCTTCGGCGCCTCGGCGAAAGATGACGTAGGTTGCCACGCGCTTGCGATCACGGCTGTCGGCTCCGCCAAGACGGCCGATCAGCTGCTGCTTGCCAGCCACGCTCTCCAGCTTCGCCTCGGTCTCGGCGATCCGCGAGGCCGCCACCTCGAGTTGACGATGCAGTTCAGCAGTGCGATCCGCAGACAGCTTGAACTTCTGCAGCTGCCGCTCGCTCAGGATACGCTTCGCTTCGGTCAGTCGCACATTGGCTTGCAGAATGCGCGTCGACGAGAAGAGTACCGCCCGGCGCGTATCGGCGAAGCGTTGCGGATTGACGACGCCCTGCTGCTTCAGGGTCGTCAGGTTCCTCAATTCGGCAAGATCGGCTTCGTGTGCGCGCTCTTCTGCGGCGATCTGGTTCTCAGTCACCTTTATCTCCTCGCGCAACTGGGAGATGATCTCGTCGAGCGACTGGTGCTCGCGGGCAGTGTTGGCCTTCTGCAGCTCGAGCTGGCTGGTCGCCATGTCCGTGATCGCGACGACATCCTGGCGTGCGACAGGCGCATCGGCAGGTACGGCATCGACCAAGGTCGTCGCCGGCGCGTTGCCGAGGCCGAGTTCCGACTTGATGCGCCAGGCGTCGGCGCGTGCGCGGACGAGATCGTGCCAGGAAGCGCGCTCCTCGGCATCGAGATCGTATGCGAGCATCGGCAGGTCGCGCCGCTCTATCGCGAGCGCCGGAAAGCCGCCAGCCAGCGCCAGGGCCTCGCGGACGGAGAGCGTGCCTCGGTAGGCATACTCACCTGACCGCGCCACATCTCCCTTGACGTAGATCGGGCGGAATTCAGCGACTGCCACGTAGATGTCGTCGATCTCGATCGGGCCGGCGCCGCTGTCGCTTTCCAGCGGCCGCAACGCATAGGCCCGGCCCGCTACCGCTGCCTGAAGGCGTGCGCGCATCTCCGAAAGCGTGAGGCCGCCGACGGCCACCGTCCCGACTCCGGGAAGCGACAGTGTGCCATCGACGGCAATCGGCGCGCGCCGCTGCAGCTCCGCAAGACCGCGCACGCTCACCTCGACGACATCACCAGGTCCTGCGCGGTAGCGTGAGCCAGCATTGGTCGCTTCTGCGTGCAAGCGACCTGAGCCCATGGCGAGCAGCATCGCCATGAGACAGCCGATCGCGCGGCCAATCGTCGACGCCAGTTGCATGCGCGGCTCCAATGCAGTTGCGCTATCGCGGTATCGCCGTCGCGGCGACATCGCTGCCAAGCGGTGGCTCGATCTCGGCGACATAGCTCGAGACCGGCCCGCCCGCGCGTCCCCAGTTGCTGGCAAAGATCACGCGTGCACCGTCGGGCGAGGGAGACGCGTGGATCTCGGCGAGATAGTCGTGCGGGGCCGCGCGTGCGTGAGCGATACGGCGCACGGCAGCCCCATCGAGGCGCACGGCGACGATTTCGCTGTAGAACGGCGCGGGATAAGCCATGTCGCGCGTATGCTCGAAGGTTCCCGCGAAGCTGACGAACACCCATCCGGGATGTCCGGTATTTCTCGCCGAGACATGGCCAGCGTCTCCGTGCGGCAGCAACGCCGTGACGACACCGTCACGCAGTCGCCGCTTGATGACGCGGAACTCGTCCGGCCAAGACTTGCTGACACCGACGTAGACGTCCTCGCCATCCACATCGATCGCGACATCGCCGTGACCCGGACGGTGGTGCTCGGGCCAATGCTGGACCAGCTTGCCTTCGCTGGTGAACACATACGTCGGCTCGTGCCCATCCTCGGTCCGTTGGGCCACGACGACGTAGCGGCCGGACGCCGAGATCA
>CALFEM010000281.1 GCA_937950105.1 uncultured Alphaproteobacteria bacterium
GAGTGGTGAGTGGTGAGTGGTGAGTGGTGAGTGGTGAGTGGTGAGTGGTGAGTGGGCATCGCCGGTTCGCACGGCAAGTGCAAGGACCTCTGCATCACGCTGTCGTGCGCGCCCGGCCGATCCCGCCAGCACCGCCCGCACACGCAAAAAAGGGGGCGGTCCGAAGACCACCCCCTCATAAAGCAAAAGGGCCGCCGTTGGGCGACCCTTTCGAAGCCTTGGTCAGGCCGCTTCGACCCTGAGGGGCGTCGCGTTCCTATCCTCCGTCTGGCTGTTGTCCGACTTCAGCGCGATGCCGATGTAGCGAACACGTCCTGCAATCTTGGCCTTCTGAACTCCAAGCTCACCGAAGTCCCGACCGAAGGTCGGCAGTGCGAGCGGCTCTTTTTCACGCTCGTCGCACCATGCGCAGTACTCTTCGTAAAGTGCAGTCGCCGTCAGACTCGAACCATCCTGAGTGTCGATGTTCTCCTTGTAGAAGCGCTCCACGTCGGTTTCGGGAGCCATGAGCCGCTGGGGCTGGGTGACGGGCGCCGACTTGTTGTCGTTGGCGCCGGAACGCGGCTGTTCGATCGCAACGGGGGCGAGGACGGGTGCCTCGATCTCCGCCACCGCTGCCGCGGCGGTGCCAGCTTCCTCGACCACGTCGGGGCTGGTGCTTGCAGTGCTCGTGCTTGCTGGGCTCTCGATCGCCGGCAGAGACTGAACCTCCGCCGTCTCGATGGCCTCGACGGAAGCGCGCGATGCGCGGACCGCCTCACGTGCCGTCGCCAGCTTGGGCGCGGCGGGAGCCAGGCGATCATCGATGCGCCACTGGCTGAACGCGATGTACATGCCGAAACCCGAACCGATTTCGAGCAACAGTGCGATGAAGGCCGTCAGCGCCATCTGGATGGTCTCGACCTCGAGACCGGAGATCTTGGCGAGAACGGCGGCCTGCGGGTCCGCTTCGGCGGCGACGCTGCCCTTGCCGGCTACAGCCAGCTTGGTCTGCGTGTCGGCGATGCGGGCTTCGAGCGCCACGCGCTGCTCGGACGAACCGAGTTCGGCGGCCAGGGCATTGTAGCCGTCACAGAACGTGCGCTGCCACTTGCCCTTCACCTCGGTGCAGCCCTTGGAGAGATCCCAGGCTCGCTGGTTCTTGAGGTTGGCAATGTCGCTCTGCACGGTCGCGACCGGACGATGCTGCGGCACCCACGACAGCTGCTCCTGCGCACGGGCGAGATCGGAGCGGAGGTCCTTGTAGGCTTGCGCCTCGACCTGTCGCTGACCCGCCGTGTCGAAGCGGTTGAGCGCTGCGTGACCGAACGCCGACGTCAGCGAATATGCCGTGACGACGACCCAGACGACGGCACCTGCCGCGGCCTGTGACCACATCTTGTTTCTTATCGCGGCGAACAGAAAGAACGGGATCAGTGCCTTGAAGCAATCGGCTGCGGCGCTGGCGGCGCCGTAGATCTGCCCGTCGAGCTCGGTTTTTCCGAGACTTAGTCCGAAACGCCAGTTCATGGCGGCGGAGACTGCCAGAAGCACTCCCGCGGCCAGAACCCCTAACACGCCTAGAGCATGTCTCATAGGTTGCCCTCTCCTTGTGCGGATAAGCCGTCATCACGCCTGATGGCGGCTTGCGGTCTTGAAGCCTTCGAGGGAAAGGCCAACGGCTCCGACGCCGAACTGATGCGATCGAGCAACATTCAGACAGACTGACGTGACCATCCGTGAGCTCCGGCACCGTTCCCCAACGGTAACCGGCAGACGGCCGCTTCGATCTGCGGCTCGATGCATACTTGGAGCTGAAGTCCCGTTCCGGGCTGCGGGCCATGCACAGGAAAGATCGCCGCTCGATCGAACCTGTGAAAAACGCCTGCGTTACGGACCGGGATAACAAGAAATACGCATACGCATGCCCCCTCGAATTTCACCGTAATGCGATTCGTAGGGAATCGTTAATCGTTTCAGACCGCTAGTTTTGGATGCCGATAACACCGGTGAGAGCCGCCCATGGCAGCAGCGCCGGGTATTCCCCCGGATGTCCACAGGCCGCCCCCGGGTTGACCGCTAGTTGTCCACAGAGGTTGCGTCAGCAATTCACAATCCATTGGCGGGCGGATGCTCGCCAACCCACTAGATGTTGATCCTCGTATCGCGCCGCCGGGAGATCGACAGATCGGAAGAGCGTCGTGTAGGGAAAGAGTGTAGATCTCGGTGGTC
>CALFEM010000282.1 GCA_937950105.1 uncultured Alphaproteobacteria bacterium
CGGCTCACGATCGCCTTGACGCTCGCGGGGCTGGGGCTCGTCGCTGTCACGCTGTTCCAAGTCCGCTTCGGACTGCTGCCGTTGAAACGGGTGGAGCGCGGGCTGGCCGCGATACGCTCCGGCAAGGCAGAGCGCCTGGAGGGTGATCTGCCGGCGGAGATCGCCCCCCTGCAGACGGAGCTGAACGCCCTCATCCGCTCCAACCAGGACATTGTCGAGCGTGCGCGAACCCAGGTCGGCAATCTCGCGCATGCGCTCAAGACGCCGCTCGCCGTCATTCTGAACGAGGCACGCGAAGACGACACGTCACCGTTCGCGGCGAAGGTCGCCGAGCAAGCCCAGATCATGAAGGACTCCGTTACCCTCTATCTCGACCGGGCTCGCATGGCGGCTCGCGTTGGCGTGATCGGCCGCGTGACCGACGTTGCGGAGGTCTGCGAGCCCATGGTTCGCGCGTTGGAGCGAATTAACCGCGATCGCGGGGTCAGGATCAATTTCGTGCCGAAGCCCGGCGTGCTGTTCCAGGGCGAACGGCAGGACCTCGAGGAGATGCTCGGCAATCTCCTGGACAATGCCTGCAAATGGTCGCGCACGCGCGTTTATCTCAGCGCGTCGGTTGTCGCCGGCGCAAAGCCGGGAGTCGGCGAAATCGAAATCGTCGTCGAGGACGATGGCCCGGGACTGACACCCGAGCAGCGTGCACGCATAGGCAAACGGGGGTTGCGCCTCGACGAGACGAAGCCGGGATCAGGGCTCGGCCTGTCCATCGTTACGGAGCTGGTACAGATGTACCGCGGCTCGCTGGTTCTCGATCGGTCGCGGCATGGCGGGCTTCTGGCCCGCGTTCGGCTGCCGCAGGCTTGAGACGCCACGTGCCCCCCGGCACGACAGTGTGCGCCGTCGCCACGGGGGCCGAACTTTCGCCAGAATCGAAACGGAAACGAGGTCGGGTGCGCGCAGCGTGGTCCGCTGCGCCGATTGAGGGAACCTCGGATATGATGCGGCGAACGTCACTGTTCAGCGCTCTGGCTATGGCTGTTCTGGCCGCCGGATGCGGTCCCGATGGGCCGAACCGGGCCGATACCGGGTTGGCGGTCGGCGCCGTCGCAGGCGGCATCCTAGGCAACCAGGTCGGCAAGGGCACCGGTCGCGCACTCGCTACGGTTGCGGGCGCTTTCGTGGGCGGCGTGGTCGGGCATGAAATCGGCCGGTCACTCGACGAACAGGACCGCATGTTCGCGCGCGAGGCCGAGTTCTACGCGCTGGAGGAGGGGCAATCGGGGGTCTCGCGCAAGTGGCGCAATCCCGACAACGGCCGCTACGGTGAAGTGGTGCCGAGCCGGCCATACAAGCGCAGCGGCTCCGATTGCCGCGACTATACGCATACAATCTATATCGGCGGACGTCCCGAGGTCATGCGGGGCACGGCGTGCCGCAACCCGGACGGGACGTGGCGGTCCGTAGCCTGAGACGGCATCGACCCGTCTCGCCAACGTTCTACTTTAGGCACCCGCCGCGACTGTATTGATTGACCTTCTGCGCGACAGTTAGCCCTCTCTTGCCTCCTGCACTTGTTTTCGCCTCCGGCCACCCCTATTCCACCTCCGACAGTTGAGGTGGGATCGGTCGATGCTTCTGTGGATCGGATTTGCACTGTTGACGGCTGGCGTCGTAGCGGCGCTGCTGCGGCCGCTGTTGCGCAGATCGGTCGAAGACGATCGGCAGCCAGCCGCCGCACACGAGGCCGATGTGGCCGTCTATCGCGATCAGTTGAGCGAGATCGACGCCGATCGCGACCGGGGCCTCGTGACGCCGCAAGAAGCGGAGTCTGCCCGGGTCGAATTGGCGCGCCGTCTGTTGCGCGCTGCCGGCGGCAACGACAAGCCCTCGAGTGCCGGCGGCGCGAACGCCGGTGCCGACCGCTCGAAATGGGCAGTCTATATCTCCGGAGCCCTGCTGCCGCTCAGCGCAATCGCCGTCTACATCGCGACCGGCTCTCCGGAGTTGCCCGGGCAACCGCACGCCGAGCGTGTTCGTGCCGCTTCGACCGGGCGGTCGCTGGAAGACCTGGTCGGCCTCGTCGAGAAGAGGCTACGGGAGCATCCGGAAGACGGTCAGGGCTGGGAGGTGATCGCTCCGGTCTACGTGAAGGCGGGGAGGTTCCGCGAAGCGGCGGATGCCTACGCTCAAGCCATGCGCCTGCTCGGGGAATCCCCGAAACGCTTGCTGGGGCTGTCCGAGGCTCTGATCCTGGCCAATAACGGGCTCGTCATCGACGATGCCCGCAAGAGCCTGCAGCGCCTCGCGGCGCTGGACCCGTCGCGTCCCGAGACGGCATTCTGGCTGGCTGCCGCCAAAGAGCAGGACGGCGACGTCGCTGGTGCCATCGCCGATCTTGAAAAGCTGGCGAATTCGGCACCATCGGAAGCTCCGTGGAAGCCCGGCATCGAGTCCCGGATCGCCGAGCTCAAGGAAAAGTTGAGCGCGCCCGCCGCCGCGGGACAGTCTGCTCCGCAGGCATCGGGACCGGTCGTGCCGCCCCAGGCGCCTGTCATCCCCCCGGCCCCTGCCGTGCCATCGACCCCGCCGGCATTGTCGCGTGGCCCGACGGCCGCCGAAATGACGGCGGCGCAGGAGATGTCTCCCGAGCAACGTACAGCTATGATTGCTCAGATGGTGCAGGGGCTGGCGGCGAGGCTCGACAAGAACGGCAAGGATCTCGACGGCTGGCAGCGGCTCGCACGTGCCTATAAGGTGATGGGACGAGACGACGACGCACGCGCGGCCATCGCCAAGGGGCGCACAAGCTTCGCTGGTGATGCGGCGGCGCAGAAGCAGTTCGACGAACTGGCCCGTTCGCTCGGGTTGGGCTCTTGACTTAAGGAGGATGGGCCGGAGTTCGCTGTCCTGACGCAAGGCAAGTGAACCGGTTCCTTCAAATCGCAACGTTACGGGACGGCCATGACCAGGAAGCAACGGCGCGGTGTTTTGATCGGCAGCTCGGTGCTGGTGCTGGCGGTGGCTGCGATTCTGACCATGTTCGCGTTGAAGGATTCGATCGTGTTCTTCCACACGCCGAGCGATCTCGCCGAGAAGAAGGTGCAAAGCGGACAGCGCATCCGTCTTGGCGGACTGGTGGCGGATGGATCGGTCAAGCGCGGGGGCGGCACGGATGTCGAGTTCGCGGTGACGGATACGATCAAGACGGTGGCGGTAAGCTATCGCGGCGTGCTGCCTGATCTGTTCCGCGAAGGACAGGGCGTCGTGGCAGAGGGTGTGCTCGAGCCGGGCGGCCATTTCAAGGCCGATACGGTTCTGGCGAAGCACGACGAGAACTATATGCCTCCGGAGGTTGCGGACTCGCTCAAGGCCAAGGGCGTCAAGCTCGGCGAAGGCGCGACGCATCCGGGGGCCGGCAACAAGTGAGGCGAGACGCCTCGGGAGAACCGCAATGATCGTCGAGTTCGGCCATTTCGCGCTGGTCCTCGCCGTCCTCGTGGCCGTGTACCAGATGATCGTTCCGGCGGTGGGGGCGTGGCGCGGCGATGGCCGCCTGATGCAATCGGGTGATGCCGCAGCGCTGACGCAGGTGATGCTGCTGGCGATCGCGTTTGCGGCATTGACCCAAGCCTATGTCGTGTCGGACTTCTCGGTCGCCAACGTCGTCGCCAACTCCCACTCGACGAAGCCGCTGATCTATCGGATCTCGGGAGTCTGGGGCAATCACGAGGGCTCCATGCTCCTGTGGGTGCTGATCCTCGCCATCTTCGGCGCGGCCGTGGCGGTGTTCGGCAGCAACCTTCCCGCGACGTTGCGCGCCAACGTGCTCTCGGTGCAGGCGTCGATCGCCGTCGCGTTCGGGCTTTTCATTCTCTTCACGTCGAACCCGTTCGAGCGCCTGTCGCCGGCGCCGTTCGACGGGCGCGGGCTCAATCCGATCCTGCAGGACCCCGCCCTCGCGTTTCATCCGCCGTTCCTCTACGCCGGCTATGTCGGGTTCTCGATGGCGTTCTCGTTCGCCATTGCCGCCCTGATGGAAGGGCGCATCGATGCCGCCTGGGCGCGCTGGGTGCGGCCGTGGACGCTCGCGGCCTGGATGTGCCTGACGCTCGGCATCGCCATGGGCTCGTGGTGGGCCTACTACGAACTCGGCTGGGGTGGCTGGTGGTTCTGGGACCCGGTCGAGAACGCATCATTCATGCCGTGGCTCGCGGGCACGGCTCTGCTGCACTCGGCGCTGGTGATGGAGAAGCGCGAGGCGCTGAAGGTCTGGACGATCCTCCTCGCGATCCTGACGTTCTCCCTGTCGCTGCTTGGCACCTTCCTCGTTCGCTCCGGCGTGCTGACGTCGGTGCATGCTTTTGCCGTCGATCCGGCGCGAGGCGTCGTCATTCTCGGCATCATGGTTCTGTTCGTCGGCGGCAGCCTGTTGCTGTTCGGCCTGCGTGCCGCCGATCTGAAGCAGGGCGGTCTGTTCGCGCCGATCAGCCGCGAGGGCAGTCTCGTCCTGAACAACATCCTGCTCACGGTGTCGTGCGCCACGGTAGATCGGAAGAGCGTCGTGTAGGGAAAGAGTGTAGATCTCGGTGG
>CALFEM010000283.1 GCA_937950105.1 uncultured Alphaproteobacteria bacterium
GGCATACGATATGCCTAAGTGACTGGAGTTCAGACGTGTGCTCTTCCGATCTATAGCGGGCACGACGGGCAGCGAGAACGCTGCGCGAACACCGAGGACGCGCGAATCATCTAACGCTTGCGACGTGTCCTTATCCGAGCCCCGGACCCGCACGCCACCATGCGCTACCCGCCGCAAATCCTAGACGAAATCAGAGCGCGACTGCCGGTCAGCGCCGTCGTCGCGCGCAAGGTGGCACTGAAGAAGAACGGGCGTGAGTTCCGCGGCCTCTCGCCCTTCAAGTCGGAGCGCACGCCGTCGTTCTTCGTCAACGACCAGAAGGGCTTCTACCACTGCTTCGCGAGCGGCGAGCACGGCGACATCTTCACCTTTTTGATGAAGACCGAGGGGCTGTCGTTCCCCGAGGCGGTCGAGCGCCTCGCCGGAGAAGCCGGCGTCACGCTGCCAGCCAAGACCGAGCGCGAGGTCGAGCGGGGCGACGAGCGCGATCGCCTGCTCGCGCTGCTCGAAGCCTCCGCACGCTTCTTCGAGGCGCAGCTCCGCTCCCCCGCGGGCGAGGCCGCGCGCCGCTACCTCGCCAAGCGCGGGCTGGCCAGCGAGACCATCGCCCGTTTCCGCCTCGGCTATGCGCCGGGTTCGCGCAACGCACTCAAGGAGCATCTGGCCAAAGCCGGCTTCAGCCCGCGTGAAATGGCCGTTTCCGGGATGCAGATCGCCGGCGACGACATTCCGGTGCCCTACGACCGCTTCCGCAACCGCGTCATGTTCCCGATTCAAGACCTCAAGGGCCGCATCATCGCCTTCGGCGGCCGCGCGCTCGATGCCGATGCCCCCGCCAAGTATCTCAACTCGCCGGAGACGCCGCTCTTCCACAAGGGCCACATCCTGTTCAACGCTGCCAACGCCCGTCAGGCGGCGTTCGACAGGAACCGCCTGATCGCGGTCGAGGGCTACATGGACGTGGTGGCGCTCGCGGAAGCGGGCTTCGGTGAAGCGGTGGCCCCGCTCGGCACGGCACTCACCGAGGATCAGGCCAAGCTGATGTGGCGCTTCACGCCCGAGCCGATCCTCTGCTTCGACGGCGACAGCGCCGGCCGCAAGGCCGCTTACAGGGCGATCGAAACCGTGCTGCCGCACCTGAAACCCGGCTTCAGCGTCACCTTCGCCTTCCTGCCCGACGGGCTCGACCCGGACGACCTGATCCGCCAGCAGGGCGCCGACGCCATGGACCGCGTGCTGGCGCAGGCGCGGCCACTCGCCGAAGTCCTGTTCGAACGCGAATGGGCGTCCGGCGACTGGTCGACACCGGAGCGGCGGGCGCGCCTCGAACAGCAGTTGCACGCCTTGACCGGCCAGATCGCCGATCCGTCCGTGCGCGCCCACTACGAGCGCGACATCCGCCAGCGTCTGTACGCCGCATGGGGCGGCCGGCAAGGCGGGTCCGTGCAGCAGCGCGGCGGCAGCCAAGGCCGTGCCGGCGCCGGTGCGACGGAGATCGGAAGAGCACACGTCTGAACTCCAGTCACTTAGGCATCTCGT
>CALFEM010000284.1 GCA_937950105.1 uncultured Alphaproteobacteria bacterium
TACGAGATGCCTAAGTGACTGGAGTTCAGACGTGTGCTCTTCCGATCTAGCCCCTCTCGCGCAGCGAGCTTTGCGGACGCTATCGCCCGCATCCGCGCCGCGCTTGCTCCGAGTGCTTCGCTCTACCTCGCGCTCACCCGCAGCTATGGCGGCGAGGACGGTGCGCGGCTCGCCGCGCTGGCCGCGATCGCAGACCGTCTCGACATCCCGACCGTTGCCACCAACGACGTGCTTTACCATACGCCGGACCGCCGCCCGCTGCAGGACGTCCTCACCTCGGTGCGCCTCGGCACCACCATCCGCGATGCCGGCCTGCGCCTCGCCGCCAACGCCGAGCGCCACCTGAAGTCGCCGGCCGAGATGGCGCGCATCCTGCGCGGCTACGAGGACGCCCTCGCGCGCACGGCCGAGATCGTCGAAGCCTGCCGCTTCTCGCTCGACGAACTGGTCTACGAATACCCGGAGGAGCCGACCCCGCCGGGACGCTCGCCGCAGGAATATCTCGAAGAGATCACGTGGGAAGGCGCGGCATGGCGGTTTCCCGAAGGCGTGCCGGACAAGGTGCGCGCGACCATCGCCAAGGAGCTCGGGCTGATCGGAGAACTCGCCTATGCGCCGTACTTTCTCACCGTCTACGACATCGTCACCTTCGCGCGCTCGAGCGGAATCCTGGCGCAGGGGCGCGGCTCGGCGGCCAACTCGGTGGTGTGCTATTGCCTCGGCATCACCGGCGTCAATCCGGTCGAGGTCGACCTGCTGTTCGAGCGCTTCGTCAGCCACGCCCGCAAGGAGCCGCCCGACATCGACGTCGACTTCGAGCACGAGCGGCGCGAGGAGGTGATCCAGTACATCTATGCGCGCTACGGGCGTGATCGCGCCGGCCTCGCGGCAACCGTCATCTCTTATCGAGCGCGTTCGGCGGTGCGCGACGTCGGCAAGGCGATGGGCCTCAGCGAGGATACCGTCGCCGCACTCGCCGGCATGGTGTGGGGCACGCGCGGCGGCGGCGCGTTGCCCGAGGCGCGCATCCGCGATGCCGGGCTCGATCCGGCCGATCCGCTGCTCGCCACCGTGATCGCGCTGACCGAGGATCTGATCGGCTTTCCGCGGCATCTCTCCCAGCACGTCGGCGGCTTCGTGCTGACGCGCGGGCCGCTGATCGAAATGGTGCCGGTCGGCAATGCGGCGATGGACGACCGCACCTTCATCGAGTGGGACAAGGACGACATCGCCGCGCTCGGCCTGCTGAAGGTCGACGTGCTGGCGCTCGGCATGCTCACCTGCATCCATCGCGCGTTCGATCTGCTGGAGGCGCATCACGACCGGCGCATCAGCCTCGCCTCGGTGCCGCGCGAGGACGCGGCCGTCTACGACATGCTGTGCCGCGCCGACAGTCTCGGCGTGTTCCAGGTAGAGAGCCGGGCGCAGATGAACATGCTGCCGCGCCTGAAGCCGCGCTGTTTCTACGATCTCGTCATCGAGGTGGCGATCGTGCGGCCCGGGCCGATCCAGGGCGATATGGTGCATCCGTACCTGCGCCGCCGCGATGGCCTCGAGGCCGAAAGCTATCCGGCGCCGTCGTCCGCGCACGGGCCCGCCGACGAACTGCGCCAGATCCTCGGCAAGACGAAAGGTGTGCCGTTGTTTCAGGAGCAGGCGATGCGCATCGCCATGGACGCGGCGAAGTTCTCCGACGCCGAGGTCAACGAACTGCGCAAGGCGATGGCGACGTTCCGGCGGCGCGGCACCATCGGCCAGCTCGAGGAGAAGATGGTCTCGCGCATGGTGGCGCGCGGCTACGATCCGGCGTTCGCGGCGCGCTGCTTCGCGCAGATCAAGGGCTTCGGCGAATACGGCTTTCCCGAAAGCCACGCGGCGAGCTTCGCGCATCTCGTCTACGTGTCGTCGTGGCTCAAGTGCCATTACCCGGCGGCGTTCGCGGCGGCGCTGCTCAACTCGCAGCCGATGGGGTTCTATGCACCGGCGCAGATCGTGCGCGACGCACGCGAGCATGGCGTCGAGGTGCGCGCCGTCGACGTGAACCACTCGGACTGGGACTGTACGCTCGAAATTTCGGACACGAGTTGTGAGGAATTTATCGCCACTGGCGCTGTGCTGGTCGAAGGCCGGCGCACTGGCGCCGGGCCGCAGTCGCGGCCTGACCGGCCCTCGTCGGGCCGGTGGGGCGGGCGAGATAGTGGACCCGACGGACAGCCGCTCGCGCTGGCGCCTGCAGCTCCCCCTCACCCTGGCCGTCTCCCCGTGAAGACTGGGGAGCGAGGAAATCGCGCGGTGTCCGCCCAGCTCGATGCGTCACAGAATACGGGGGCTCGGGGGT
>CALFEM010000285.1 GCA_937950105.1 uncultured Alphaproteobacteria bacterium
CCGCGAGTTCATCCAGGACAACGCCCTCAACGTCGTGAACCTGGACGTGTGATGGGTTGCGACCCTTCGAAGCCGACCATCACCATCTATGTCGACGCGGCTGCGAGTTAAGTGGAGGCCGAATGCGTGCAACGTGACCTGCCTTCTCCCTTGGGGAGAAGGTGGCCGAAGGCCGGATGAGGGTCTTGCCCGAAATCAGGCGGATCGGTTTATGCGAAGTCCCTCACCCGCCCTTCGGGCACCCTCTCCCGTCCCGGGAGAGGGAAACTTGGCGGCTGGCAGCGAGTGACATGACCACCACCATCTACGTCGATGCGGATGCGTGTCCGGTGAAGGACGAGGCGGTGCGCGTGGCGGACCGGCACGGGCTCGCCATCCACTTCGTCTCGAACGCGTTCATGCGCCTGCCGGACGGCAGGAACGTCAATCGCGTGGTCGTGCCGGACGGTCCCGATGTCGCCGATAACTGGATCGCGGAACGCATCACGCGACAGGACATCTGCGTCACCGCCGACATCCCGCTCGCCTCGCGCTGCCTCAAGGCCGGCGCCAAGGTGATCGGCTCGACCGGCAAGGCGTTCACCGATGCCAACATCGGTAACGCGCTGGCCATGCGCGAACTGCAGCAGCATCTGCGCGAGACCGGCGAGAGCAAGGGCTACAATGCCAGCTTCACGCGCGACGATCGCTCGCGCTTCCTGCAAGCGCTGGAGCAGGCGGTGCAGGACATCAAGCGCGGGCGCTGACGCGCGCGGGGTTGGCGGGGCGGCCGCGCGCAACATACAGCGCGCGGGGTTGGCGGGGCGGCCGCGCGCAACATACAGCGCGCGGGGTTGGCGGGGCGACCGCGCGCAAACGAAGCAGGATCGCGTGCCGCGAGCAGGGCTGCCGCCCTGCGACCCGCTCGGGGATGGTTCCCCCGATCCCCCTCTTTCTTCGACAAAACAAAAGAATGCGGGGAGCTCCGGAGGGGCGTCCCCTCCGGCGGGGTGCGGGCGCGAGCCCGCTCGCGGAACGCGAGTTGCTTCGGTCCTGTGGGAAGCAGCAACGCCGCGCGTCACGGAAACTGCTCTGTCGCCTCCGCGATCGCCACGCGTAGCGCCGCAATGACGCCCGGCTCGGTGATCGCGTGCCCCGCATGCTCGACGAACTGCAGCCGGCACTGCGGCCAACGGCGAGCGAGCGCATGCGCGGCGGCAGGCGGGCACAACAGATCGTAGCGCCCCTGTACGATCACGCCGGGAATCCCCGCGAGTCTGCCGGCTTCAGCCAGCAGTTGCCCGTCCTCCAGAAAGAAGTCGGCGGCGATGTAGTGCGCCTCCATCAGCGGCGTCGGCGGCAGTCGTGCACTCGCCTCGAAACGGTCCGGCAGTTGCGCGCCGGCCCCCGGATCGAGCACGGAAAGCGCGCGCTCATACGCATTCCAGATGTGCGCTGCGGGTGCATGCACGGCCGGATCGGGATCGTTGAGACGCGACAGGTAAGCCGTGAGCGGGTCCGCGCGGTCGGCCTCGGGCAGCGCCGCGACGAGGGCGCCATACAACTCGGGTCGGAACCGGCGCGGCCCGTCGACGAAGGCCCATCGCACTTCGGCGCGCGTGCCCAGAAAGACCGCGCGCAACACCAGAGCTGCTACCCGCGAAGGATGTGCCTCGGCATAGGCGAGCGCGAGTGTCGAGCCCCACGAGCCGCCGGTGACGATCCAGCGTGCGATGCCGAGATGCTCGCGGATGCGTTCGATGTCGGCGATCAGGTGAGCGGTGGTGTTGACGTGGCGTGCGAGGTAGGGGTGTGAGCGTCCGCTGCCACGCTGATCGAACAGGACGGCGCGATTTCGCGCGGCGTCGAACAGGGAGCGATGCAGATGCTGCGCCCCGCTGCCCGGGCCGCCATGCAGAAACAACGCGGGCACGCCGTCGCGTGTGCCGCTCTCCTCGACGTAGAGCCAATGGTCGTTGCCGACCGCCAGCATGATGGCTTCGTAGGGACGCACGGCGCCGTCGGCTACCGTCTCGGTCATGACACTCTTTCCCCCTGCGTCGGCATGCTCGAGACCCGTCCGAACGGACGGCCGGTTCAGCCCTTGTTAGTAAATTGACACTAGGTTGATTAAACCAGAGTGCCGAAACGCCGGCACGCGGGTTTGCGCCCGCGTCGCGACGGCTCAAGACGGACGTGCGAGCGTGTCGCAGAAATCGCTGACAACGGAAAGTCCGGATGACGTCGGGCCGCCGATGGCGGGGCTTGCAGTGCCGCCGGTCGAGTCGGAAGCGCTCGATCTGGTCGGCATCCTGTCCAGTGACGACGAGACGGCCTACATCTGGGATCTCGCCACCGACCTCATCGAATGGGAGCCGAACGCGGCTACCGTTCTGCATGTCTCCTCGATTGCGTCCATCTCGACGGGCCAGGATTACCAGTCGCTGATCGCGGCCGAGCATGTACGCCGGTGGCGCGATGCGATTTCGCGCGGCACGCACGAGACGGCGGACCGCGGTCTTCCCTATCGCTTGCAGTACCGCTTCGAGCCGCAGGGACGGCGTGATCAGGGCGCCATCTGGCTCGAGGATCATGGCCGGCTGTGGTCGTCGCCCGATGGCCAGCCACTGCGCGCCCGCGGCGTCGTCCGCGTCGTCAACGACAACTATCTCGAGGAGCAGCGGCTTCTCTATCGTAACGATCACGACGAGCTGACCGGCCAGCTGAACCGCATGCGCCTGACGGAAGCGGTCGGCGCGGTGATCGCGCGCTCGACGCGCAACCAGCATCCGTCCGCCTTCATGATGGTGGCGATCAACAATCTCGCGGTCGTCAACGAGACCTTCGGCTTCGACGTCGGCGACGAGCTGATCGCCGCGGTCGGCCGCATCATCAAGGACAAGCTGCGCGCGGGCGACACGCTCGGCCGCTATTCCTCGAACAAGTTCGGCATCGTCCTCAACGAGTGCGGCCCGGGCGCCATGCGCATCGCCGCTGATCGCTTCATCCGCGCGGTACGCACCGCCTCGATCCGCTCGACCGCTTGCCCGTTGACGGCGACCGTCTCGATCGGTGGCGTCATCATGCCGGATCAGGCGGCGACCGTGCACTCCGCCTTCAGCTGCGGCCTGCAGGCGCTCGATCGTGCGCGCTCGAAGCGCTTCGACTGCTTCATGGCCTACGAGCCTAGCCCCAATCGCGAGACGACGCGGCAGCGCTCGATCACCGTCGCTGACGAGGTCGTGTCGGCGCTCGACGACAATCGCATGCGGCTGGTGCTGCAGCCGATCGTCTGCGCGAAGACGCGCGAGCCCAGGCTCTACGAATGCCTGCTGCGCATGGAGAAGGCCGACGGGACCATCGTCTCGGCGGGGGACTTCATTCCGGTCGCCGAGCAGATCGGGCTGGCGCGCCTGATCGACAAGCGGACACTCGAACTGGCCGTGCGCCTGCTCGACAGGCATCCGAAGCTGAAGTTGTCGCTGAACGTATCCGGCCTCACCGCTTCCGACGAGGAATGGATGCAGGCGATCCGCACGCTGACGCGGGGCGATCGCACCCTCACCGAGCGGCTCGTCATCGAGATCACCGAGACGGCGGCGATCCAGGACGTCGACCAGAGCGCCCACTTCGTCGACAGCCTGAAGGAGATGGGCTGTCGGGTCGCCATCGACGATTTCGGCGCCGGCTACACGTCCTTCAAGAACCTGAAGCGGCTGGCGGTCGACCTGATCAAGATCGACGGCGCCTTCGTGCGCAACCTGCTGGTCGACAACTCGGACCAGGTCTTCATCAAGACCATGGTCGAGATCGCGGCGACGTTCGGCATGGAGACGGTGGCCGAATGGGTCGCCGACGAGCCCACGGCCACGATGCTGGCCGAAGCCGGCATCGACTACCTGCAGGGCTTCCTCTACGGGATGCCGATTACCGCCGAGAGCTACGCCGACCCCGATACCGGCGCGGCCTGAAGATCCGACGCGTTCCGTCGCGCGAATAAGCCTGGAAGCGCGAACGCTTCGATCAAAGCCATTCCGACTTTCGCAAGTCAGCCTGAGGCACGCGCTTACTTGCTGTCGCTCAGCTTTTCGATTTTCGCCTGCATGGCGGCGAGCTGCGCCTTGAGTTCACCGAGTTCGTCCCGGCTTGGCGGCTCCACCGACGCCGGCTGCGGCGGCGACGTGTGCTGATCTCCCGGAGCTGGCATTTCGCCGGGCGGGCGCTTGCCCATGTTCACGCCGAACGGCGTCCACATCTGCATGGCCTGCTCGAAGATGGCCATGTTCTTGCGGGCCTGCTCCTGATAGGCCTCGAAGGCGGCGGCCGGGTTTCCGAACGCATTGGCGAACTGGCTGCGGAACTTCTCCTGCTCCTTGGCCAGCGTCTCGAGGCTGAACTGGAGATAGGGTGGCACCATCTTGCCGATCGAGTCGTCGTAGAAGCGGATCAGCTGGCGCAGGAACGGGATCGGCAGCAGGGTCTGGCCACCGGTGCGGCTCTCCTGCTCGACGATGATCTGTGTCAGCACGGCATGGGTGAGGTCGTCACCGGTCTTGGCGTCGTAAACGACGAAATCACGATCGGACCGGACCATCTGCGCGAGGTCTTCGAGCGTGACGTAGGTGCTCGTCTCGGTATTGTAGAGACGGCGGTTCGCGTACTTCTTGATGACGACGGCTTCGCGCTTGTCCGTCTGGCTTTCCGACTTGTTCAACATTCGCTCGATGCCCAGTTCTGAAGATCCCGCCGCCATCTCGGGCTCGGCCGAGCCTGTCCGGCGCTGACGCTGCGTCCCGCCCCGAGGTGCTGGCGGTCGTGCGCCAGCCACTGCTCCGGAGGTGCCCGGGCTGGCGCCCGAGTTTGTGCATTGCGAAATGCTAACACGCGGCGGGGCTCTCGAAAAGCTGCCTGTGACCGCAAATTGAGCAAGAGCCTCCCCCACATGTCTGAATTGCGGTCTTCTTCTCGCACCTGCTAGTGTCCGCCGCACTGGCACGCCCCGCGCCGCGCTCGAGCGGTGGCGCGGAGTATTGCCGGCCAGCCAGATCGCCCCCCAGGAGGAAGAACGAGAAATGAGCAACGATAACGAGACGATCGTCATTGCCAGCGCCGCCCGCACCCCGGTCGGCAGCTTCGGGGGCTCGCTGTCGAGCTTGCCGGCGCACGAGCTTGGCGCTGTCGCCATCAAGGCGGCGCTGAAGCGCGCCAACCTCGAGGGCGGCGACGTCGACGAGGTCATCCTCGGCCAGGTGCTCAGCGCCAACTGCGGCCAGAACCCGGCCCGTCAGGCGTCGATCGCCGCCGGCATTCCGGTCGACAGCCCGGCCTGGGGCATCAACCAGCTGTGCGGCTCCGGCCTGCG
>CALFEM010000286.1 GCA_937950105.1 uncultured Alphaproteobacteria bacterium
TGCCGAACACACCCGTCGCGCCGATGATGAGGATATCCTGTGTCACCGCGTCAACCGGGCAGCACGAAGCGCGCGCGCACGGCGGGTGGTGGCAAATCGCACGACGCTTTGCGGCCGAAGATGCGATAGCGGTTGCGCGCGATTATATCGTAGGCGTGATCGCGCCACGCACGCGGCAGAAAGCGCAGCCAGCGAAGTGCACGCCAAGGCCAGCGCAGATGGCGCGCCATCGCCGCGACGCCGTCCGATTTCGCGAACGCTCGGCCATCCTCGACGAACAGGAACGTCGAGGGATCGTCCGGATCGACGCCGTGCGTGCGGGCAAGATCGCGTCCCGCGTCGGACTGGATGGCGACGAACACCGTCGAGGGCGCGCGCTCGCGTGCCAGCAGAAAGCGCACCGACCACGAACAGAAGCCGCAATGACCATCGTAGAGCCAGATCGCCTGCTGGCCCGTCGCGAGCGACTGCGTCGATGCGAGCGAACGGATCGCCTCGGGTGTCTCCTGTCGGTCTGCGCTGGCGCCCCGATCCTGCATGGCTCCTCGTTCCGCGCGGACACCACATGACAGACCAATGCGCCGCCGCTGCGTGAGCATAACAGCGCAGGCGCCCGCAGCAGTCGCCAGCCCGGGCTGCACCCGCCGCATCAGGTTGCGGTCAGGCCAATGCGGCGGCGTCGATGCGCAGGTTCCGGTCGGCGCCCATGTGCAGCATGGCGCGTTCCGACAGCGCCGTGATGGTCAGCAGCGGATTGCAGCCGAGCGAGCGCGGGATGACGGCGCCGTCGATCACGTAGAGACCGTCGTGGACCGCGGTCGATCCGGCCGCCGCCGCGCCATCGAACACCTGGCAGCGATGGTTGACGACGCCGTCGCCGCGCTCTCGTCCCATGCCGCAGCCGCCGAGCGGATGCGCGGTCGCCGGCTGATGGCCCATCACCGTTCCCGCCAGCGGGTTCTTGACGTAGCTGCCACCCGACTGTGTGACGAGGTCGTTCAGCTTGGCATCGAGGCGCGCATAGGCGGCTTCGTCTTTGGCGCCCGGCCAATGCAGCGAAAGCCGGTCGCCGTCGAGACGGAACTCGCCCGAAGCGCTGTCGTGCGAGACGGCGAAGAACGTCTGCAGGTGCGCGAAGGGGCCGTTGTAGACGCCCTTGACGAGGCTCTGCAGCGCACCGAGGATGCGCCCGTTCGGCACGAACATGATCGGCAGCACCGGCGCCAGCGCCGACGGTAATACGCCCTCCTGCACGGTCAATTGCCGCGACAGTTCGTCGGCATCGTGGATTTCGATCTGCCCGGAGACGGCGGCGCCGATTTCGCGGCCATCGATCTTCGCCGGATGACCGACGCCGACGGCGTTGACGGGCACCTTGGCACCCCATCCGAAGGCGATGATATCGCCGTTCGCCGAGAAGCGCTTGCCGACACGGTCCGAGACGGCGAGTCCCTTGTCGCGCGAGCGCAGCAGGATCTCGGTCGAGCCGAGGGTGCCGGCGGCGAGCACGACCATATCGGCCTCGACAATGAACTCGCCCGCGGTCGCGCCAGCGTCGGCGGCGCCGTCGCTGAGAGACGCGTGCACGCGCCAGCGCCCATCGGCACCTTTCGCGACGTGGCTCACCCGGACGTGCGTGAACATCTCGGCGCCGTGGCGCGCGGCATCCGGCAGGTACGTCAACGCGACCGTGTTCTTGGCGCCGACGTTGCAGCCGCCGCAGCAGTCGCCGCAGCGCGTGCAGGCGGTCTGGGCGATGCCGGCGGCGTTCACCGTGTCGGCAAAGCTCACCGCTACGCGTGGCGCGATCGTCGTGTCGCCGAACGCGGCGCCGGCGCTGGCGAGCGCCCGATACTTGGTCATTTCGCTGGCGCGCGGATCGCTCGCCGGTCTGATCCAGGCTTCGGCGCGCCGAAAGCCTTCGTCGAGTGTGCCGTCCTGGCGAATTTCGCCTGGCCACACCTCGTCGGCGAACACGCGCGCATCGGGCCTGAGCGAGACGCCCGCGTTGACCAGCGATCCGCCGCCCAGGCCACAGCCGACCAGCACGTGCATGTCCTCGCCTAGGCGCACGTCGAAGAGCGCGGTGTCGGGGCCGGTGCGGATGCGTTTGCCGCGCACCTGCATCTCGTTCTTCATCTCGGGAAAGCGGGACGGGAACTCGCCCGTGAGAACCTCGCGGCCACGCTCCAGCACGCACACCGATTTGCCGGCCCGGGCGAGGCGTGAGGCGCTGACGCCGCCTCCGTAGCCGGAACCGACGACGATGGCGTCGTAGCGCGGTTTCAATTGCGACAGCGGACGGGCGAGACGGGACATGGCGGTTTCCTCCCGGCACCTTGGGTAGCCGGGGGATACGTCACCGGCAACGTACCCGTTTTGGTTTTAGTCAAGGATTTTGCCGCTTGGTGGCTCGGCTGTGGCTATTTGAACAGCACCAGGCTCAGCGCCAGAGCCGCCATGCCGATGACCATGCCGTAAACCGCCTCGTGCCCCTTCGAGTAGCGCTTCGCCTCCGGCATCAGCTCGTCGATGGCGAGGAACACCATGACGCCGGCGATGACGCCGAACACGGCGCCGAACACCGATTGCGTCAGGAAGGGCGCCAGCAGCAGATAGCCGAGCAGGGCGCCGGCAGGTTCGGCCAGCGCCGAGATCATGGTCGCCATCACCGCCTTCGAGCGGCTGCCGGTGGCATAGTAGACCGGGATAGCGATGGAGACGCCCTCGGGGATGTTGTGAATGGCGATCGCCATGGCCAGCGGCAGGCCGACGACGGGATTGTCGAGCGTGGCGAAGAACGTCGCGAGACCTTCCGGGAAATTGTGCGCGGTGATGGCGGCAGCGGCGAGCAGGCCGACGCGGGCCACGTTCGGCTTGGCGACATGGTCGTGGTGATGGCCGTGCTCGTGCAGCACCTCGCGCTCGTCCATGCCCTCGTGCGGATTGGGGATCACGCGGTCGATGATCGCCAGCAGCAGCACGCCGGCGAAGAACGACAGCGTCGCGTAGGCGTAGCCAGTCTTCGGATCACTCGCGGCGGTGAAGGCGGCGACGCTCTTGTTGAAGATCTCGACCAGCGAGACATAGACCATGGCGCCGCCCGCGAAGGCGAGGCCGAACGCCAGAAGACGCGGGTTGGCCTGGTTGGCGCGCAGCACGAAAATCGAGCCGAGAACCGTTGCGGCAGCGGCGGCGATACAGACGGCGAACGCGATCAGCACCGGCTCGGACATGAAGGGCGGCGGTGAGGTCATGCGCGGTCTGTCTCCAGGGCCGGTTTCTGCGGACCGGGCCGCGGGAGTTAAGGGGAGCGCACAGGCAATTTCAAGCGTGCGTTGCCAATCGGCGGGAATCCTTGGCACTATGCCCGGGCCTTTACGACGCCTCGGGTCCGGACTTTTCAATCCGGCTGGCGCGCGCCGCTTTGCGGAGAGCGTGTTCCGCGTCTTGATGGCTCCGGGGCTGTAGCTCAGTGGATAGAGCGCCCGGCGTCAGCCGGGAGGACGGAGGTTCGATTCCTTTCAGCTTCTCCAGCGACTAGCTCAGTGGGTAGAGCACAAGATCTGTAGTCTTGGTGTCGCGGGTTCGATTCCCGCTTCGCAACGTGCCTAAAAAGCACACTCGGCTTCCAACCGACCGACCGACTGAGGGAGCCGGTTGCCGACCCGCCGGACGCATCGACCGCCAGAGCTTCGGCCGCGGCGAGAGGTGCGCGAGGCAAGCGCAGAGACAACTCTGCGCCCGCGTGGATACCGGCCACGCGCAACGCCGGAGCCCTCGCCCCGGCGCGCCATCTTCGGATGTCGTGTCCGCAGCGAGACGCGAATGGCCGAGCGCGCGGCCTCAAGCGCGGGTCCGTTGTCGCTACGTGGTTGGTGACCGGCTTTCACGTCGCGTCGCGTGGACATGAACAATTCGTATCGTCGAGCGTTTTGGTGCAGGCGTCGCTGAACGGAGAATTTCCCGTGAAAGAGAACGCAGGGCCAGATGCGGACTACATCCGGTTGCGGTGGCCGGTGCGTGCCCTCAACCGCATCGGGCGGTCGCTCGCGACTGCGGGTCTGACGCCGTCGGTCGATGGCGACGCGATCCTGCGGCGCGCCCGCCGCCGTCACGGTCATCCGACCGTGCTCATGCAGGAGACCATCGAGGGGCTGCGCGTGCGCGCCCGCTCCTACGACCGTGACGCCGGGCTCTCCCTGTTCGGGCGCCTGATCGTGCGCCGCGATCTCGAGCGCTGCATCGCCAATCAACTCGCGTTCGAGCGCGCCTGGGACGAGGAGCCGGCCATTCGTGAGCAACGGATCGAGCGTCCGCTGTTCGTCGTCGGGCTGCCGCGCTCCGGCACAACGCTGATGCAGCGGCTGCTGTGCTGCCACGACGGCGCCCGCTACATCCCGTTCTGGGAGGCGCACGAGCCGGTGCCGCGCCAGCTTTGGCGGAGCGCGAAGGATACCGCCAGCCGCGCCGCGGCGGGAGCGCGCGCGGTGAGGCAACTCAACTACGTGGCACAGATCGGAAGAGCGTCGTGTAGGGAAAGAGTGTAGATCTCGGTGGTCG
>CALFEM010000287.1 GCA_937950105.1 uncultured Alphaproteobacteria bacterium
ATACGAGTTGCCTAAGTGACTGGAGTTCAGACGTGTGCTCTTCCGATCTCATCGCTGATGGAGGCTCTGGCGGCACAGAACGCCATCGTGCCGAGCGGCATGCTCGACAGCGGCAGCGAGCGGATTTCGGTGCGCGTCTCCGGCAGCTTCAACTCCGAGGACAGCCTGAAACAGGTCAACTTCAAGTCAGGCGATCGTTTCTACAAGCTGAGCGACATTGCCACCGTGCGGCGCGGCTATGTCGATCCGCCGCAACCCATGTACCGCTTCAACGGACAGCCGGCCCTCGGCCTCGCCGTGTCGATGACCGCGGGCGCCGACGTGCTGGCGCTCGGTGAAGCGCTGAAGGAGAAGGCGCACGAGATCACCGGCAACCTGCCGATCGGCGTCGACATGCACCTCGTTTCCAATCAGCCGCACGTCGTCGAGGAAGCAGTCGGCGAGTTCACCAAGACATTGTGGGAGGCGATCGCCATCGTGCTGGCGGTGAGTTTCATCGCGCTCGGCTGGCGGCCGGGCATCGTCGTCGCCATCGCCATCCCGCTGGTGCTGGCGGTGACGTTCGCGACCATGATGTACTTCGAGATCTCGTTGCAGCGCATTTCGCTCGGCGCGCTCATCATTGCACTCGGCCTGCTGGTCGACGACGCCATGATCGCGGTCGAGATGATGATCTCGCGCCTCGAGGCCGGCGACGACAAGATTTCGGCGGCGACCTACACCTACACCTCGACGGCGTTCCCGATGCTGACCGGAACGCTCGTCACCATCGCCGGCTTCGTACCGGTCGGCTTTGCCCACAGCAGTGCAGGCGAATACACGTTCACGCTGTTCGCGGTGGTCGGCATCGCATTGATCGTGTCGTGGCTCGTCGCGGTGCTGTTCACGCCGTTGACCGGCGTCTTCATTCTACCCGACAAGATGAAGGCACATCACGGGCACGGCGGCGGCTGGTTCTCGCGCGTGCTGGAACAGGCGATGCGCATGAAGTGGCTGGTGATCGGTGCCACGGCCGGGCTGTTCGCCCTCTCGCTGGTCGGCATGCGCTTCGTGCAGCAGCAGTTCTTCCCGGCCTCGGACCGCGCCGAGCTGCTCATCAACGTGACGCTGCCGCAGACCGCTTCGCTGAACGCGACGCAGGCGACGGTCGATCGCATCGAAGCGATCCTGAAGAGCGACCCGGACGTCGACTACTGGACCTTCTACGTCGGGCAGGGCGCGGTGCGCTTCTATCTGCCGCTCGACGCACAGCTCGCCAATACGTTCTTCGCGCAGGCCGTCGTCCTCACCAAGGGCTTCAAGCAGCGGCCCGGAGATCGGAAGAGCACACGTCTGAACTCCAGTCACTTAGGCATCTCGT
>CALFEM010000288.1 GCA_937950105.1 uncultured Alphaproteobacteria bacterium
ACGAGATGCCTAAGTGACTGGAGTTCAGACGTGTGCTCTTCCGATCTCAACATTCTCCTTGCCAGCGCCGCCACCCGTGCCGTGACCGCGGCCCCGCTGCCGACAGCTTCTCTCCCGCGATCAGGCCGCGGCCCCGCGCCGCTCGACTTCGAAGGACGCTTGCCATGACCATGATCGAAAGCACCACCGCGTTCGACACAACCCGTCGGCGCAGCCGCGCTCTCGTGAGTGCGGCCGTTCACCGCCATTCGCCATGGACCAGAGCTGGCCTCAGCGAGCGTGCCTTCAGCCTCGCCTTCGCGGATCTCGTGTACGCCCAAATTTGGGAAGACCCGATCGTCGACATGGAGGCTCTCGCACTCGAGCCGGGGCACCGGATGGTCACGATCGCCTCGGGCGGTTGCAACTGGCTCTCCTACCTGACAGCGGCGCCATTGCATCTCACCGCCGTCGATCTCAATACTGCGCACGTCGCGCTCAACCGGCTGAAGCTCGCCTCGGTGCGCAACCTCGGCTACGACGATGTGTACAGCATGTTCGGTCACGCCGGACGGGACGAGAACGTCACACTGTACGACGACCGTCTGGCCCGGCACCTCGACTCCGACACTCGCGCCTACTGGAATGCCCGCGACTGGCGCGGCCGGCGCCGGATCACCGCCTTCGCGCGCGGCTTTTACCAGCATGGCCTGCTCGGCCGCTTCATCGCCACCGGCCACCTCCTTGCCCGCCTGCTCGGCGGCAATCCGCGAGCCATGCTGGCGGCACGCTCGATCGACGAGCAGCGCTTCATCTTCGATCGCGAGTTGCGGCCGCTGCTGCGCAAGCCTCTGGTGCGCAAGTTGCTCGATCAGCGCTCGGCCCTCTTCGGTCTCGGCATACCGCCAGCCCAGTACGATGCACTGTGCGAAGGCCGCGCGATGCACGAAGTTATCGAGGAACGACTGGAACGGCTCGCCTGCGAGTTCGATCTCGCCGACAACTACTTCGCCTGGCAGGCATTCAATCGCGGATACGCGACGAGCGGCGAGGGCCCGCTGCCGCCCTATCTCCAGCAATCAAACTTCGCGCAGCTCGCAGCACATGCGCAGAACGTCGCCATCCTCAACATATCGTTCACTGACTACCTCGCGGGCGAGCCCGCGTCGAGCATCGACCGCTTCTCTCTGCTCGACGCTCAGGATTGGATGACCGACGCCGATCTCAACGCGCTGTGGCGTCAGATTACGCGTACAGCCCGCCCCGGCGCTCGCGTGATTTTCCGCACGGCTGGAACAGAGACCATCTTGCCGGGCAGACTCGAGGAGGACGTTCTCAGGGCGTGGGAATACCGGCGCGAGGAGTCGGCGACGCTTTCAAACCGGGATCGCTCGGCGATCTACGGCGGCTTCCATCTGTACGTACGGTGCGAGTGACATGACGGCGGAAAGCGTGGCCTCCGATGCCGAGCGCATGGATCGACACTATCGGTTCCAGCGCCTCGTCTACGATCTTACGCGCGAACACTATCTCCTCGGGCGCAAGCATCTGATCGGCGAGTTGCGGCCCGATCCCGGCGACAGCGTGCTGGAAATCGGTTGTGGCACGGCGTGGAACCTGGTGCAGATCGCGCGCCACTATCCACACTCCCGGTTGTATGGCGTTGATATTTCGAACGCGATGCTCGATACGGCGCGCCGATCGCTGGCGCGAAACAAGCTGGAAGAGCGCATCACTCTGCGGCAGGGCGACGCGGCGGCCTTCAATCCCGGCGAGTTGTTCGGCCGAACGCAATTCGATCGCGTTTTCATTTCGTATGCCTTGTCGATGATCCCTTGCTGGAGCGACGTGCTCGAACACGCTGCGACGTTGATTGCCGCTGGAGGCTCGCTGCATGTCGTCGACTTCGGCACCAGCGAAAGTTTGCCAGCGCCGTTGCGGACGGCGCTTTTCGCGTTTCTGTCGCGCTTCAGCGTGACGCCGCGCCCCGATCTGGAGGCGCGCTGTCGCGAGCTGGCCGCGGCACATCAACTCCAATTCCGCCATGCCACGCTCTATCGCGGATACAGCCATTATGCGGTGCTGCAGCGGACTGGTTGATACGCCCGGCGCATCAGGCGGCGCACACCTCACGGCTCCGGCGGCGGCGCGTTGGGGCCGACCTTGCCCTGCTTGCCTTCGAGCATCCGCAGGATGCGCACGAAGCGGAAGAACGCGATGATCATGGCGTACTCGAAGCCCTTGAAGCCGCCGAGCACGTGGAAGCGTGCGAAGTAATAGCGCAGGAACGCCAGCGGGAACTCGACCACGGCGCGGATCGCGAGCAGCAGGCGCGACTTGCGCTTGGCATTGGCCGCGTTGTAGGCGGCGCGAGCGTTGCTCTTGGCGATCAGATCGTCGAGCGAGCGCACCGTGAAGTGATAAAGCGCGCCGGCGAGCTTGCGTGTCGGCTGTCCGCGCACCTCGACACTGTCGAACAGGGTCGAGTTGGCGAAGCGGACGCGGCGGCGATCGTAGAGGCGGTAGACGAAGTGATCGCGCGCCAGCGGCCGCGGCTTCGTATCACCCGGGTAGACGATGCTCGCCCACATGCCGAACGCCGCTTCCTGCGGCGCCCCGTCCGCGAACAGCGCGCGCATCTCGGCGGCGAGCGCTTCGCTCACCTGCTCGTCGGCATCGACGTTGAGCAGCCAGTCGTTGCGGCACTGCTCCTCGGCGAAGCGCTTCTGCTGTCCGAAGCCGGGCCAAGCGTTGTGGATGACGCGCGCGCCGTGTGAGATGGCGACGCTGACCGTCGCATCGGTACTGCCGGAGTCGACGACGACGATCTCGTCGACGAGGTCCTTCACGGCGGCGAGGGTCCGGCCGATACGGTCCGCCTCGTTGCAGGCGATGACGAAGCACGACACCGGCAGCCGGGCGGGCGCGCCGGCGCGTGCGGTTGCCAGATCCGGCATCGTCGTCGTCATGCGAGAAAGCGCTTTCGGCTAATGGCCCCCGCCGATCGTGTCAGCACGTCCCGGAGCGGCGCGCAAGATGCCGATCCGCCTCAGTCGCGGCCCTCGGCTCAACTGTCGGCTTCGAGCACCGCGACCAGTTCGCCCGCGTGGACGCTCTTCAGTGCGCGGACATCGTCGAGCGCGCGCGCCCACACGTTGCACGGGCTGGCGAGCCTTATCTCTCCGTTCCGCGAGATCGGCGTCGGCCCGAAGCCGATGGCGATGGCCTCGCCGTCGGGCCAGAAGGCGATGTCGCCGGCCTCCACCACGTCACGCGCATTCGCCTCGCGCTCGACGCCGACCGAAGCCGAGAAATAAACCTCCTGCCCCCAGGTTTGCGCCGTTGCATAGATCGGCAATGCCCGCCACACGCGTTCGGCGGTGGGCGTCTCGAGCAGACGCGCGCGGATCGCGACGTCCCCGGCGCGGATCAGGATCTCTCGCATGGCACTCCCCGGCCCCGGCTCTTATGGGTCGAGCCGTTCGAGCACCACTCTTTCACCTGGACCGAGCCGCCGCAAGGTCCCGGCATCGCCGATCAGCCGTGCGACGATATTGACCGGCTCCGGCATGCGCACCTCGCCCGCACGCGAGATCGGCGTCGCGCCGTAGACGAGGATCAGGCGCCGCTGGCTCGGCCAGAAGCAGATGTCGCCGGGTGTAGCGCCGAGGCGTGCGCCACGCTCCCGGCCCGAAGCGACGGGGACCTCGAAATGCAGCGTTTCGCCCCACGGTTCGCACGCACCGTTCAATGGTAACGCCGCCCACAGGCGATCCGCCGTCACGGTGGCGTGCAGTTCGGCGACGAGCTTGAACCCACGGCCGCGCACGGACATGCGCCGCTGCCGCGCCGTCCCGTCCTGGACCGATCGCGGACCTTCAGTCTTGCGGAGGGAGCGGTGATTGCGCGCGCGCAGGATGTCTGTCGGCATGGTCGACAGTTTCACCAACGCAAACGGGCACCACAAGGGCGCCCGTCGCGAAATCACAACTGGCGGCGGAACCGCGCGGCCGTGTCGTCCCTTATCAGGCCGGCGGCTGGCCGAACACCAGCACCGCATTTAGGCCGCCGAACGCGAACGAGTTCGACATCGTATAGCGCACCTTCTTCTCGCGGCCGACGTTCGGCACGTAGTCGAGGTCGCACTTCGGGTCCGGGTCGGTGAGGTTGATGGTCGGCGGAACGAAGCCCTCCTCCATCGCCTTGATGCAGGCGATCGCCTCGATGCCGCCACCGGCGCCGAGCAGATGGCCGGTCATCGACTTGGTCGACGAGATGGCGAGCTTCGACGCATGGTCCCCGAACACCGCCTTGATGGCGTTCGTCTCGTTGACGTCGTTGAGCGCCGTCGCGGTGCCGTGCGCGTTGAGATAGTCGATCTCGGACGGATCGAGCCCGGCATCGTCGAGCGCCAGCTGCATGGCCGAGCGCGGACCGTCGATGTCCGGGTTCACCATGTCCTTGCTGTCGGACGAGAGGCCGCAGCCGAGCAGCTCGGCCAGGATCGGCGCGCCGCGACGGCGCGCATGCTCGTATTCCTCGAGGATCAGGATGCCGGCGCCCTCGGCGAGCACGGTGCCGTTGCGCTTCTTGTTGAAGGGGAAGCAGCCATCGGGCGAGAGCACGCGCATGGCCTGCCAGACGCGCATCGAGCCGTACGTCAGCACGGCTTCCGAGGCGCCGGCGACGCCGACATCGACGACACCGTTGCGGATGTAGTCGTAGGCGAGCGAGATGGCGTGCGTGGCCGTCGAGCAGGCCGAGCAGGTGGCGAACGTCGGTCCCTTGATGCCATACTCGATGCCGACGTGCGCGGACGCCGACGACACGATGATGCGCAGCAGCGTCAGCGGGTGCGTCGCCTTCTTGTTCTCGATGAACAGAGAGCGATAGGCGTTCTCGACCGTCGAGTAGCCGCCGGCACCGGAGCCGACGATGCAGCAGGCGCGGTAGGGGTTACCGTAAGGCTTTGCCAGGCCGGACTGGGTCCAGGCCTCGTCCGCGGCGCGCCCGGCGAACCACGAGTAGCGCTCGCCGTACTGGACCTGCTTGCTCTTGACGTGCGTGGCCGGATCGAAACCTTTGATCTCGCCTGCGATCGGGATGTAGAGATCCTCGATCGGGAAGTTCTCGATGCGGCCGACGCCGCATTTGCCGGCCTTGAGCGATGCCCAATACTCGTTGACATCCAGACCGATGGGCGTCACCGCGCCCATGCCGGTAACGACGACGCGGCGTGAGCCGTCCGCTCTTTTCATCGCTGTGCACACTCTACGCTAAGAACAAAAGGCCGCCGCAGCTCGCGCGGCGACGGCCGGAACACCGCGCCGACAAAAGCGCGGACGAAGAAAGGGCGTGAGCGCCGCGAGGCGCTCCGGAGTTCAGGCCTTGGCGGCGCCAGCACCAGCCGGGCCCGCAGCGATCAGGCTCTTCACGCGATCGACGACCGAGCCGACGGTCTTGAAGTCTTCGACTTCTTCGTTCGCGTTGTAGGGGATCTCGATCTGGAAGCTGTCCTCGATGTCGAAGACAATCATCGCGAGGTCGAGCGACTCGATCTTCAAGTCCGTGAGCGGAGTAGAGAGTTCGATATTGTCCCTCGGCTCCTTCATGTGCTTCTTGAGGATCTCGATGATCTTCGTGGCGACTTCGTCCATCTCGCTCTCCCATCCGCGTCTGCGCGCCCGCAGCCGGACAACCTGTTTCACTCAACCAAATAGTTCGACAGCCAGCCGGCGCACAAGTTCCGGCCGTGCTTATACTTAAACGTCACGCTCGTCCAGCGCACGCCCGTCCAACGACAACCGCAAGACAAGTCGCCGCATTCGCGACAGCAAAGTCCCACCTGCACGTGTTTAGCGCTCATGCACACCGTGTCGTCCGAGCGTTCTAGCCGAAACCCCTGAAAAAGTGTTCAATAGTCGTCATCTAGGGTCGCTTGGGAAACGTCGGCAAAAGATCGGACGGTCCCCGGCTTCGGCGGTGGCGCACGACCAAAGTCGTGTGACCGCATAGGGAGGAAAGCAGGATGACCGCAGATGTCGCACCCCTGGAGAGCCATAGCAGCCCGCGCTGGCTGAAGTCTTATCCCGAGGGAGTCGTCTGGCGGCAGACTTTCGAGCCGCAGCCGCTGTATACCCTGCTGGACAAGGCCGTGGCTCGGTTCGGCAACCGGCCGGCGACGAACTTCCTCGGCAAGACGATGACTTACGCCGAACTCGGCCGCCAGGTCGAGAAGGCGGCGGCAGGGCTGCAGAAGCTCGGCGTGCGCAAGGGCACCAAGGTCGGGCTGTTCCTGCCCAATTCGGCGACGTTCATCGTCTACTACTATGCGGTGCTGAAGGCGGGCGGAGTCGTCGTCAACTTCAATCCGCTGTATACGGTCGACGAACTGACGTTCCAGGTCAGGGACAGCGACACCGAGATCATGGTGACGCTGGACCTCAAGCTTTTGTTCGACAAGGTCGAGGCCCTGCTCGCCTCGGGCGTCCTGAAGCGCG
Organism: uncultured Alphaproteobacteria bacterium; assembly: GCA_937950105.1. GTDB lineage: Bacteria > Pseudomonadota > Alphaproteobacteria > Rhizobiales > Hyphomicrobiaceae > JAEUMD01. The sequence goes on from CALFEM010000288.1 coordinate 6,480, forward strand.
CCATCGTCGCCTCGTTCCCCGCGCTGCTGCCGGCCACCAAGTCGATCCTGTTCCGCCTGTTCAAGGGCAAGGAACTGGCCAGCGTGTCGTCCTCGGCGATGGCCGACAAGGTCGTCACCGAAGACCGCGTGATGACCGACCAGGGCCCGCGTACCCCCGTCGCCATCGATCCGGCGAACGACATCGCCGTGTTGCAGTACACCGGCGGCACCACCGGCACGCCCAAGGGCGCCATGCTGACAGATCGGAAGAGCGTCGTGTAGGGAAAGAGTGTAGATCTCGGTGGTC
>CALFEM010000289.1 GCA_937950105.1 uncultured Alphaproteobacteria bacterium
CCGCCGTCGGCAACTCGGGTGGAATGAGCGACAGCAGCGCATAGGGCAGCACCGGCTGCTTCAGGAACTCGACGAATGGCGTCGCCTGCTGCGGATAGGCGGGGGCATCGAGCAGCACGAGGCGATCGATCAAGCCCGGCGAGGTCCGGTTCAGCTCCAGCGTCACGAGCAGCGCGACCGCCCCGCCGTAGGAATGTCCGGCAATGGTCAGTCGCCTGAGTCCGCGCCGGCGGATGAACGCGACGACGTGGGCCGCCTGATCGGCGGCTGAATAGCGCTGGTCGAACGGCTTGTCGGAGCGGCCGAAGCCCCTGAGATCGAGGGCGATCACGCGGTGCCAGCGCGCCAGTTCCGGGGCGACGTGCCGCCACGAATAGCTCGACGCGCCGAGTCCGTGCAGCAAAAGCAGCGGTGAACCCTGCCCCCGCTCCTCGACGTGCAGCTCGATTTCCGGTGCGCCGGGTGGTGCCACGGGTGCGCGGTAGCTGACGGGCGAGGTCGCCGGGGCGCGCCCGGCCAAAGCCGTGGTCGGGCAAAGCGAAAGCGAAAGGAGGGCGAAGGCGATAGCCCGGGCGGCGCCGTACAGGGCCCGCACGGCTGAGTCGCATGCTTGGAGAAACGACTGCTTCGGCACGCGAAAACACTCCGACGCGAGACCTGGACCGAGTGTCAGAATTATCCGGATGCGGCTGATGAAACCTTAACAGGCGTGCCGTCTCCGCTTCGGCTGCGCTTCAATGCCGGGCCCTTCTCCCGTGGCCAAGTCCGGTGCCCGCGCCCTCCCCGACTGCATGGTTGCCGAAGCGCCCGGCGCAAAATCCCGCTGCTGCCATGTGCAAAACCTTAAGAATCCGTTGATGCCCATAAAAACCCATGCTATCCCATAATGGCCCGACCGCACCGGGCGCATGGGGACCGCGGCTTGGCGCCGGCTCTGAGAGAGGGCCAGAGCTGAGCGACAGCCGCGGTTTCTCCCTCCCGGGGCGCGGCACAGGAAATTCGGGAGGCGGCGCCCACGCAGTGCGCGAGCCCTTCGCGACCGACGACACGCGTAGATGGTGAGTAGGGGGCCGGGGCTCGAACGAAGGGATGGACCGCTTTGTCTCGACATTCACCAACAAGGTCGACGCCAAGGGGCGGGTCTCCATTCCCGCAGCCTTCCGCGCCGTGCTCGAGCGCGACGGCTATAAGTCCGGCGGCTCTGCCGGCATCTACTGCTACCCCTCGCTCGATGCTCCGGCTCTCGATGCAGGCGGCGAGCGCCTTGCGCAGAAAATCGACGGGCTTCTCGCTGGCCTGCAGGACTATTCGGACGAGCGCGACGAACTCTCTGTCGCGCTCTACGGCGACGTCCAGGTCCTTTCGATCGACGCCGACGGACGCATCGTCCTTCCTGAAGCGCTCAGGGCTCACGCCGGTATCGACGGTCAGGTCACTTTTGTCGGTCTGGGCGACAAGTTTCAGATGTGGGAACCCGGGCGCTTCGCCGAGCGGCGCGAGCGCGCCCGCGGCAAGGTCCAGGACCTGAGGAAACTGCTCGGCGGCGCGGGCGGCGGTGCCAGGGGCGGCGAATAGAAGTTGCGAACGGCGAAACACGCGGCGGGGGCCGAAGGAGCACGGGAATGACGCCGCGGCGCGAGGATCCTGCGGGGGCGGGAAAACGCGACGTGCGGACACGGCACATTCCCGTGCTGCTCGCCGAGGTGCTGGAGGCGTTGGCGCCAACCGCTGGCGAGCGCTTCATCGACGCCACGTTCGGCGCCGGTGGTTACACGCGCGCCATTCTCGAATCCGCCGACTGCCATGTGCTCGCGCTGGACCGCGATCCGAATGCGATCGCGGCGGGTGCGGCTCTCGTTGCGGAGATGTCGGGGCGGCTGCGCCTCGTCGAAACGCCGTTCGGTGACCTGGCGGAGGTGGCCGAGCAGGAAGGCTTCGCGCCCGCCGACGGCGTGGTCCTCGACATCGGCGTCTCGTCCATGCAACTCGACGAGGCCGAGCGCGGTTTCTCGTTCCAGCACGACGGCCCGCTCGACATGCGCATGAGCGCGGCGGGCCGCTCCGCCGCCGACGTCGTCAACAGCTTCGACGAAGCCGACATCGCCGACATCCTCTACAGGCTCGGTGAGGAGCACCGCTCGCGCGCCATCGCGCGGGCTCTCGTGCGCCGCCGCGCCGTCGAACCGTTCGCGCGCACGCTCGATCTCGCCGAGGTCGTGACGCGCGCGCTCGGCGGCCGCCGCCACGACCAGAAGGCGCATCCGGCGACGAAAACCTTTCAGGCTCTGCGCATCTACGTCAACGACGAGCTCGGCGAACTGCGCCGTGCCCTGCTGGCGGCGGAACGCATACTGAAACCCGGCGGACGCCTCGTCGTCGTGACCTTCCATTCCCTCGAGGATCGCATCGTCAAGCAGTTCTTCACCGCGCGCACGGGGCGTGAACCGCGCGGCTCGCGCTACCTTCCCGAGCAATCGATCGAATTGCAGGCTCCGAGTTTCCGGATTGTTAACCGTCGGCCGTTAACGTCTTCGAAAGATGAACTGGAGGTCAATCCGCGCGCCCGTTCGGCACGCTTGCGTGCCGCGGTCCGCACCGAAGCCGCGCCCTGGCCGGCGACGGAGGACGACCTCGACGAGCGGCCATGACGGCCGCGGTACCGACGACCAACGGGAGCGTGTTCCATGCGTCTGCTCACCCTGTCCGCCATCTGCCTCGCGCTTTCGAGCGCCTTCCTGCTCTACGCCCTCAACAACGAGACCCGGCTGCTCGAAGGCCAGGTGCAGCAGCAGGATCGCGCCGCGCAGACTTTGCGCAGCGACATCGCTGTGCTGAAGGCCGAGCGTGCGCATCTGGCACGCCCCGAGCGCATCGCGCCGCTGGCGCGCGACATGGGCCTCGTGCCGCCCGGCCCGGCGCAACTCGCCGACGCCGATGCGGCGGGAGGCTATGCGACGCTGGCGGCGCCGCTCCGCGGCGCGAGCCACTGAGCGCGGGCGCGAGGCGATGCGCCGCGGCGTCACCATATCGACGGAAGCCCGGACACGCGCCGGCCAGCGCCTGCCGTCCCGCGCCGGGCGTCTCGCCGATGCCATCCACCGCACGACCTTCGTGACGGCGACGGTGGTGTTCGCGTTCGGCATGGTCGCGGTGCAGCTCGTGCGGCTGGCGGCCACCGGCGCGCCGGCGGTGCAGTCCAACATGTCGAGCCCGATCGCGACGTCGCTGGCGCGGCCCGACATCGTCGACCGTAACGGTCGCCTGCTGGCCAGCGACGTCGAGGCGCCGTCGCTCTACGCCGACCCGCTGCTGATCTCCGATCGCGACGAGGTGGTGGAGAAACTGCGCGCCGTGCTGCCCGATCTCGACAGCGCCGCCTTGCGCGATGCGCTTGCCGACAAGACGCGGCGCTTCGTCTGGGTGCGGCGCGGACTGTCGCCGCAGATGGCGCAGCGCGTTCACGATCTCGGCCTGCCCGGTCTCGCCTTCCGCAACGAGCTGCGACGCGCGTATCCGGGTGGACGCCTCGCCGGCCATGTGCTCGGCGGCGTCAACATCGACAACCGCGCCATCGCCGGTATCGAGCGGCATCTCGACGAAAGCAATCTGGTCGAGCCGATCGTTCACGCCGCGCCGAGCACGCGCCGCCCGGTGGTGCTTTCGCTCGATCTCGGCGTGCAGCACGCGCTCGAGGACGAGCTGGCGGCGGCCATGGAGTCCTATCGGGCGTCTGCGACCGCAGGGCTGGTGCTCGACGTGCGCACGGGCGAGGTGCTGGCCAGTGCGGCGCTGCCGGGTGTCGATCCCGCCATTGCGACGGACGCGCTCGTCGACGAACGCATCGACCGCATCAACGGCGGCACCTTCGAACTCGGCTCGATCTTCAAGCTTATGACGGTCGCGGAAGCGCTCGACGCCGGGCGCGTCGGTCCGGGCACGATGGTCGATGTCACCGAGCCATTGAAATCCGGGCGCTTCGTCATCGAGGACCCGCATCCGGCCGGACGGCCGCTGACCGTCTCCGAGGTGTTCCTGAAGTCGTCGAACGTCGGCGCGGCGCGACTCGCGCTCGGCGGCGGACCGACACGCCAGCGCGCCTTCCTCGACAGCCTCGGCCTGCTGGCGCCCATGCGGACCGAGGCGGCGGCGCTCGCCAGGCCGATGCTGCCCGCGCGCTGGGAGGAGATCGAGACCATCACCATCGCCTACGGTCACGGCCTCGCGGTCGCGCCGCTGCAATTCGCCGCCGCCGCCGCCGCGTTGGTCAATGGCGGCGAGTACATCCAGCCGACGTTCCTGAAGCGAACGGGCGAGGCGCCCCGCCGCCGCGTCATCCGGGCCGAGACCAGCGCTGAGCTGCGCGAGCTGATGGCGCGCAACGTCGCCGAGGGGGGCGGCACCGGCAAGCGCGCGGACGCGGAAGGCTATGCGGTCGGAGGCAAGACCGGCACGGCGGAGATCGCCACGCGGGGCAAGTACGACCGCAACGCGGTGATCTCGTCGTTCCTCGGGGCTTTCCCGATTTCCGATCCGCGCTTTCTGACCCTCGTCATGGTGTTCGAGCCAGCCCGCACGGCGGCTTCGGGTGGCGAGGTGACGGCCAGCCAGACCGCAGCCCCGGTCACGGCCCGGCTGGTCCGGCGCATCGCGCCGCAGCTCGGCGTGTGGCCGGCGCCGATACAACCTTGATAATCATCTGAACGAGTTGGCGCACGAGTGTTGCAAACTCGTCGCGTAACGCCGTGCACTGCCGTTTGACGCTGAGATCGGAAGAGCACACGTCTGAACTCCAGTCACTTAGGCATCTCGT
>CALFEM010000290.1 GCA_937950105.1 uncultured Alphaproteobacteria bacterium
CTGCGGATGTCATGCGCTCTTCTCCCGACCCTCGACGCGCCGGCCGATCCCTGGCGGGGGCCGCGACGTCCGTCCGTCAACCCGGCCGGTACGCACGTTGCGCGCGGATTGCCGGCGGGTGAGGCTGAACATGGTGGCGGGGCGGCTCATTTACCAAGCCACCCCTCCAGAACCGGCCGAACTCCGTGTCGGATCGGCCGCATGTGCCTGTCGTGCACGCCGATAGCGATGCACCGGGGACCGGTGGCCTCAGCCCTCGGCCGCGGCGCCGCCCTTGCCACCCTTGTTGGCGGCGGCGGCCTTCTTTGCCGCGGTCTTCTTGCGCTTGGCCTCGTCGGCCTCGAGCACCTTGACCTCGATGACGTTGACGCTGCCGCCGGCCTTCTTGACCGCCTCGGCCGCGCTCGCCGTCGCGTGGTTCACGGTGATCGTGACCTTCGACTTCAGCTCGCCGCCGCCGAGCAGGCGCAGGCCGTCCATGGCGCGGCGCAGAACGCCGTCGGCGACCAGGCTCTCGACCGTGATCGGCTTCGAAGCATCGACGCGCTTGTCGTCGATCACCTTCTGCAGGGCGCCGAGGTTGATCTCGTTGTAGGACTTGCGATCCCACTTGTTGAAGCCGCGCTTCGGCAGGCGGCGATGCAGCGGCATCTGGCCGCCCTCGAAGCCGCCGATGGCGACGCCGGTACGCGCCGTCTGGCCCTTGCCGCCGCGACCGCCGGTCTTGCCGACGCCCGAACCGATGCCGCGGCCGATACGCACGCGCGTCTTCTTGGCGCCGGCGTTGTCCTTGATGTCGTTGAGCCGCATGGGACCCGCTCCTCGCAGTAGTTCTATCAGGCCTTCTCGCCGACGATGCGGACGAGGTGGGGCACCTTGTTGATCATGCCGCGCACCGCCGGAGTATCCTCGAGCGTGCGCTGGCGATGCAGCTTGTTGAGGCCGAGGCCCTTGAGCGTCTCGGTCTGGATTTCCGGACGGCGAGCGGCGCTGGCGTACTGCTCGATCGTGATGGTCTTCTTGGCGGCCATGTCACTTCACCTTTGGGTAGCACGTCGGGGCGCCGCTCGCCGAAACGGCGACGCCCTCTGCGATGATCAAGCCTCGGCGGCGGCGTCGGCGCTGGCAGAGCCGTCACGGCGGCGGGCGACGATCTCGCTCACCTTCATATTGCGGCGGGCAGCGACGCCACGCGGGTTCTCCTGATGCTTCAGGGCATCGAAGGTGGCGCGGACGACGTTGTAGGCGTTGGTCGAGCCGAGCGACTTGGCGACGACGTCATGGACGCCCAGCATCTCGAACACGGCGCGCATCGAGCCGCCGGCGATGATGCCGGTGCCAGGGGGTGCCGAGCGCACGACCACGCGACCGGCACCATGACGGCCCTCGCTGTCGTGATGCAGCGTGCGCGCATCGCGCAGCGGCACGCGCAGCAGGTTGCGGCGCGCCGCTTCCGTCGCCTTGCGGATCGCTTCCGGCACCTCGCGCGCCTTGCCGTGGCCGTAGCCGACGCGGCCCTTGAGGTCACCGACGACGACGAGCGCGGCGAAGCCGAAGCGCTTGCCGCCCTTCACCACCTTGGCGACGCGGTTGATGTGAACCAGCTTGTCCGAGAACTCGCTCTCGCGCTCTTCGCGATCGCGGTCACGGCCGCGCTCTCTTCCGGGTGAACGTGCCACGGGAACTTCCTTCCTTTAGAAATCAAGACCCGCTTCGCGAGCGGCATCGGCCAGCGCTTTCACGCGGCCATGGAACAGGTAGGCGCCGCGATCGAAGACGACCTGCTTGACGCCGGCCTTCACGGCGCGCTCGGCGACCAGCTTGCCGACCGCCGCGGCTGCGGCCTTGTCGGCGCCGGTCTTCAGGCTGCCCTTGAGGTCCTTCTCGAGCGTCGAGGCAGCGGCGAGCGTGTGACCCGCCGCGTCATCGATGATCTGCGCATAGATATGCTTCGACGACCGGCTGACGGAAAGCCGGGGCCGGCCGGCCGCGCGCGCCTTGAGTGCGCGGCGCACCCGCGCCTTGCGGCGGTCGATCTGCGTGGAATGCGTGCCCATTGGCGTCGGTCCTTACTTCTTCTTGCCTTCCTTGCGGAAGATGTATTCGCCCTGATAGCGGATGCCCTTGCCCTTGTAGGGCTCCGGCGGACGGTAGGAGCGGATGTCCGCCGCCACCTGGCCAACGAGCTGCTTGTCGATGCCGGAGACGGTGATGACTTCGGACTTGGCGCCCGAAACCTTCACCTCGACACCGGCCGGGATCGGATGCGACACGTCGTGGCTGAAGCCGATGTTGAGACCGAGCTCCTTGCCCTTCAGCGCGGCGCGGAAACCGACGCCCTGGATCTCGAGCACCTGGCTGTAGCCGTCGGTGACGCCCTTGATCAGGTTGGCGATCTGGGTGCGCGACATGCCCCACATGGAGCGCGCCTTCTTGGAGTCGTTGGCCGGAGTGACGGACACCTTGCCGTCCTTGAACTCGACCTTGACGTCCTCGGGCACCGCGAAGGACAGCTCGCCCTTGGGTCCCTTCATCTTGACGTTCTGGCCCGACACCGTCGCCGTCACGTTCGACGGAACCGATACGGGCTTCTTACCAATGCGCGACATGGCTCTTTCCAACCCTTCGCTTCAATTCATGTGCTCGAGCGCACGGACCCAAACAGCCTGCAAGCGTCAGAAGACGTTGCAGAGGATCTCGCCGCCGACGTTTTCCTCACGCGCCTTGGCATCCGACATGACGCCCTTCGGCGTCGACAGGATCGCCACGCCGAGTCCGTTGGCCACGGTCGGCAGATCCTTCACCGGTGAATAGACGCGGCGGCCCGGCTTCGACACGCGCTCGATTTCGCGGATCGCCGGCTGGCCGTTGAAGTACTTGAGCTCGATCTCGAAGATCGCGGTCGCGCCCTTCGGCTCGACGCGCGCATAGCCGCGGATGTAACCTTCTTCCGCAAGCACGTCGAGGACGCGGCCGCGCAGGTTGGACGCGGGCGTCACGACCTTCGGACGGCGGCGCATCTGCGCGTTGCGGATACGGGTCAGCATATCGCCGAGCGGATCATTCATAGGCATCGCCAACCCTCCCTTACCAGCTCGACTTCGTCATGCCCGGGATCATGCCCATGCTCGCCAGCTCACGCAGCTGGTTGCGGCACATCCGGAGCTTGCGATAGTAGCCGCGCGGGCGGCCGGTGATCTCGCACCGGTTGCGGATGCGCGTCTTCGACGAGTTGCGCGGCATCTCGGCGAGCTTGAGGCGCGCGGCGAAGCGCTCCTCGGTCGGCTTCGACAGGTCGTCGGCGATCGCCTTCAGACGCTTGCGCTTGTCGGCGCACTGAGCGACGAGCTTGCGCCGGCGCTTGTTCTTTTCGATTGAGCTGGTCTTGGCCATTCATTCTCCTCCAAAGGCCTTTCGGGCGGGCTGCCCGAGGTCCTCCAGTGTCGTCAGGTACGGAACGGGAAGTTGAAATTCTTCAGGAGCTCGCGCGCCTCGTCGTCCGTCGTCGCCGACGTACAGATGATGACGTCGAGACCCCAGACCTGATCGACCTTGTCGTAGTCGATCTCGGGGAACACGATGTGCTCCTTGATGCCGCAGGCGTAGTTGCCGCGACCGTCGAAGCTCTTCGGGTTCAGACCGCGGAAGTCCTTGATGCGCGGCATCGCGATGGTCACGAAGCGGTCCAGGAACTCGTACATGCGGTCGCCGCGCAGCGTCACCTTGGCGCCGATGGTCATGCCCTCGCGCAGCTTGTAGACGGCGATGGACTTGCGCGCCTTGGTCGAAACCGGCTTCTGGCCCGAGATCAGCGCCAGGTCACCCGACGCGCTCTCGACCTTCTTCTTGTCCGCCACGGCCTCGCCGACGCCCATGTTCAGCACGATCTTCTCGAGCTTCGGGATCATCATCGGGTTGGCGTAGCCGAACTTCTCCTTCATCGCCGCGCGGATCTTGCTCTCGTAGAGAGACTTCATGCGCGGCTTGTAGTCCTTCGGACGCGGCGCGGCGGGAGCGGCCGCGGCCTTCGCCTCGGACTTGCCCTTCTTGGCGGCTGCGGCGGCCTTGCCATCCTTGGCCGGCGCCTTCTTGCCCTTGTCGTTCTCGGCCATGGCTTACTTCTTCTCCGGAATGACTTCGCCCGAGCGCTTGGCGAATCGGACTTTCTTGCCGTCGTCGAGGAACTTGAAGCCGACGCGGGTCGGCTTGCCGTCCTTCGGATCCTCGAGCGCGAGGTTGGAAAGGTCGATGGTCGCCTCCTTGGAGACGATGCCGCCCTCGCTCTGCGCGGTCTGCTTCTGGTGACGGCGCACGACGTTGACACCGCGCACGATCGCGCGGTTCTCCTTCGGCCGCACCTCGATCACCTCGCCGTGCTTGCCGCGGTCGCGACCAGCGAGCACGATGACGTGGTCGCCCTTCTTGATCTTCTGCGCGGCCATTACAGCACCTCCGGCGCCAGCGAAACGATCTTCATGTGGTTCTTCGCCCTGAGCTCGCGCGTCACGGGTCCGAAGATACGGGTACCGACCGGCTCGCCCTGGTTGTTGATGAGCACGGCGGCGTTGCGGTCGAAGCGGATCAGCGAGCCGTCCGAGCGGCGCACGCCCTTGGCGGTGCGCACCACGACGGCCTTCATCACCTGGCCCTTCTTCACACGGCCCTTCGGAATCGCCTCCTTGACGGAGACGACGATGATGTCGCCGATCGTCGCGTACTTGCGCTTGGAGCCGCCGAGCACCTTGATGCACTGCACCCGACGCGCGCCCGAGTTGTCGGCGACGTCGAGATTGGTCTCCATCTGGATCATCGCGAAACGTCCTTACCTTGCGACCACGTCCCGTGGCCCTCATCTGGTCGCGGTGCCGTGCGGCTCCGCGCGAAATCCGTTTGCAGGCCTTGCGACCCGCCGCCTTACGTATCGTGCCCGGCTTTACGCCTTGGCGTCGACCACCGTCCAGCGCTTCTTCTTCGAGATCGGCGCGCTCTCGATGATCTCGACGCGATCGCCGACCTTCTTCGAGTTGGCCTCGTCGTGCGCGTGATAGCGCTTGGTGCGCCGCACGGTCTTCTTCAGCAGCGGATGGGTGTAGCGGCGCTCCACCTCGACCACGATCGTCTTGTCGTTCTTGTCGGAGACGACGGTTCCCTGAAGCACGCGCTTCGGCATGACTGAGTTCTCCCTTACGCGCGCTTGGTGGTCGCGCCGGCCCGCTTCTGCTGGGCGATGGTCATCACACGGGCGATGTCGCGGCGCAGCTCGCGCACGCGCGCCGTATTCTCGAGCTGCCCGGAAGCCGCCTGGAAGCGCAGGTTGAACTGCTCCTTCTTGAGCTTCAGGAGCTGATCGTCGAGCTGGTCGAGGGACATGTCCCTGAACTCGGCTGCCTTCATTGTCGTGTCCTCACAAACCGGGCTCACCGCGCAGAGCGGAAGAGCACACGTCTGAACTCCAGTCACTTAGGCATCTCGTATGCCGT
>CALFEM010000291.1 GCA_937950105.1 uncultured Alphaproteobacteria bacterium
GGCGGCGTGGCTGCAGGCGCGCCGGCCGGTGCGCCGCCGGTTGCCGGCTGCGACGACGACGCCGGCGCGGTGGTGTCGAGGATCGAGGGCGCCTTCGGCGACTGGTTGGCGAGGATGGTCAGCAGCAGGCTCGTGACGAAGAACGCAGCCGCCAGCGCCGCCGTGGTGCGCGTCAGCAGGTTGGCCGTGCCGCGTCCGGTGAGGAAGCCGCCACCACCGCCACCGCCGATGCCGAGCGCGCCACCCTCGGAGCGCTGCAGCAGGACGACGCCGACCAGCGCGGCGGCGATCATGAGATGGATGACGAGAAGTGCGGTGGCCATCGATGCGTATCCCGTAGCAAGTGCGGCGTTGAAATCGCTGAAACGGGGGAAGCGCGAGGATTCGCACCCGGACGACAGCAACCCGGCAGAACGATTGCCGCGCGTCTTACACGATCGCCGCCGCCGTGACCAGCGCGGCCGAATGACCGGCGCGAACGACCTCGCCACAGCCTGCCCTGGTCGTCCGCCTCAAAGCGGCTTGGCCGGGGGCGCAGGCGGGGTGACGGCACCGCTCGCCGAGGGCGGCTTGTAGGCGTCGTCACGGGGCGGCGCGGCCGGAGCGCGCGACGCTGCGGGCCTGGCGGCAGGCGCACGCGCGCCGTCCTTCGGAGTGGCCATGGCCGGCTTTTTCGGACTTTCGGCTTCGGCGCGTTCCGGGCGCGTCGGCGGCGGAACCTTGTCGGGGTCGACGGCAGCCGGCTCGGGTTGCGGTGGCGGCAGCGGCGGTGTCGGAATTTCCTTCATGGCCGGGCGACAGCGGAAGTTGATCTGCTCGCGGAGCGCGATCAGCCGCGCCACGTAGCGGATCTGCTCGGGGCTGAGGTTGGCCCTGCCCCATTCGGCGCCGCGCTCGATGTTGGCGCCGGCGCCGCCGCCTTCGAGCAGCGTCGCCTCACTGCGCAGCACCTCGCAGGTTTCGGGCGGCAAGGGCTCGGCGCGGGCCGGCACGCGGCCGGACACCATCGTGACGGCCAGCAGCGCCAGGACGCCACGCGCGAACCGGTGACACCGCGAACCCCACGGCAGCCGTGCAGGAGAACCGAGCGCCATCCAGGGCTCCATCTGGCGTTTCAACGGGCTGCCGCGACGCGGCAACGCCGGCCTTGGGACGGCAGGGCGTGTGCGTAGCAGGCATCGACGAAGCGATGAAAGGTGTCACGAAGTATAGGCGCCGACAATCCTCAAGAAATCGTCAGCCTTGAGACTGGCGCCGCCGACCAGCGCACCGTTGACGTGCGCGACGCTCATCAGCTCACGGGCATTGTCGGGCTTGACCGAGCCGCCGTAGAGAATACGCATGGCAGCCCCCTCGGCACCGAAGCGTGCCTCGAGGCCGGCGCGAATCGCAGCGTGCACCTCGGCGACGTCGGCGGTCGTCGGCGTCAGCCCGGTGCCGATGGCCCACACCGGTTCATAGGCAATGATCGTATCGGCCGCGGTGGCGCCGTCAGGGACGGATTTGTCGAGTTGTCGGCGCACTACGTCGAGCGTCTGCCCTGCCGCCCGCTGTCCCGCCGTCTCGCCGATGCAGACGATCGCCGCCAGCCCGGCGCGATGCGCGGCCTCGGCCTTGGCGCGCACGTGCCGGTCCATTTCGCCGTGATCGGCTCGACGCTCGGAATGGCCGACGATCACCGCGCTCGCCCCGGCATCCTTGAGCATTTCCGGTGACACGTCGCCCGTATGCGCGCCGTTCGCCGCCGTATGGCAATCCTGCCCGCCGAGTTGCAGCCGCCCGCCTTGCGCCAGCTCCGCCAATACCATCAGCAGCGTCGCCGGCGGGCAGAGCATGACGTCGGCCGGGCCTTCCGCCGCCGATACGGCTTCCTTGACTTTCAGCGCCTCCTGAAGGGCCGGCTTCAGGCCGAACATCTTCCAGTTGCCGGCGACGAGCGGACGGATGGCGGGCTGGGTCATGGGCGGTGCTCCTGATAGTGGCGGGGAAAGCCGGGCGATCGCGCCTTGCGGCAGGTCGGGGACACGGCGGACCACGGCATCTCCCGGCGTAGCGCACGCTCCGCACGCGCCCCGCGGTTGACCGTTCCGGCCGACTTCCCGATTTGCCCCTCGATCGCCCCGACGGCGGCAACGGACGAACCGCTGCCCTTGCTTTCCCCCTCCGGCTGCGCTTCATATGGGCGCTACATAGCATAGCCCTCCGCCATCAGCGCACGGGGGTTCGACGAAACGAGATGCGGCGAATTGTGGTGGCGGCGGCGAACGCGCCCCCGGTGCGCCGCGGGCCCGGCGTTTGCGCCTCCCGGCGCGAGTTCGCCGCAAACAAGTGGAAGACCTTACCGTATGCTCGAAGCCATGCGCCGTGGTGCCCAGGGATGGGTGGCCAAAGTCCTGTTCGCGATCCTCATCCTGAGCTTCGCCGTGTGGGGCATCGCCGACGTCTTCACCGGCGGCAGCCGCACGAGCCTCGCCAAGGTCGGCGATACCGAGATCACGCCGGACGACTTCCAGCGCGCCTTCCAAAGCGAGCTCAACGCCATCTCGCAGCAGGCCGGCCGCCGCATCACCGCCGAGCAGGCGCGTACCTTCGGCCTCGACGACCGCGTCATGCAGCGTCTCGTCGGCGGCGCCGCCATCGACAGCCACGTCAACGAGCTGAACCTCGCGCTGTCCGACGAAGCCCTGATCGAGGGTATGAAAACCGACCCCGCCTTCTTCGGCGCCGACGGCAAGTATTCGAGGAGCGCCGTCGAAAGCATCATGAACCAGCTCAACCTCTCGGAGCGCGGCTTCCTGCACCTGCGCCGCAAGGAGGAACTGCGCCAGCAACTGACCGGCGCCATGATCGCCGGCATCACCCCGCCCGCCCCGCTGATCGAGGCGATCCACGCCTGGCGCGAGGAGAAGCGCACCATCGGCTACGTGCGCATCGACCCCGACAAGGCCGGCCAGATCGCCGCCGCCGACGATGCCAGGCTGAAAGAGACCTACGAGGCCAACAAGGCGAGCTTCGTCACGCCGGAGTTGCGCAAGCTCGCCGTGCTGATCCTGTCGATGGACGCGGTCAAGGCCGCGGTGCCCGTCTCCGACGAGGAGATCAAGGCGGCCTACGAGCAGGAGAAGGCGATCTACGACACGCCCGAGAAGCGGCGCATCCAGCAGATCGCCTTCAAGGACAAGGCGGCCGCCGAGGCGGCCAAGAAGGCCATCGCCGGCGGCAAGAGCTTCGTCGATGCCGCCAAGGAGGCCGGAGCCAAGGAGAGCGACATCGATCTCGGCGTTCTGACGCGCAGCCAGATCATCGACCCGAAGATCGCCGACGCCGCCTTCGCGCTCGCCAAGGATGCCATCTCCGATCCGGTCGAAGGCCGCTTCGCCACCGTGCTGGTGCGCGTCACCGCCATCGAGCCCGGCACCACCAAGACGCTCGACGACGTCAAGGCGCAGGTACGCGACAAGCTGGCGAGCGAGAAGGCGCGCCTCGAAGTGCACAAGCTGCACGACGAGGTCGACGACGGCCGCTCCGGCGGCAAGACCCTGCAGCAGATCGGCGAGGCCCTGAAGCTGCGCTTCGTCGACATTGCCGAGACCGACAAGAACAACCGGACCACAGCTGGCAAGCCGGCGCTCGAGGCGGCCGACGCCGAACAGATCATCGCCGCGGGCTTCGACGCCCAGGTCGGCGTCGAGCGCGAAGCCGTCGAACTGGCGGATGGCAGCTACGCGTGGGTCGATGCGCTGGCGGTGACGCCACCGCAGCAGAAGCCGCTCGATGCCGTCAAGGACGAGGTGGCCAAGCTCTATCAGAAGACCGAGCGCCAGCGGCTGATCCGCGCTCTCGCCGACAAACTGGTTGCGCGCCTGCGCAACGGTGAGACGCTCGCGGCCATTTCCGGCGATGCCGGCGGCAAGGTCGAGACGACTGCACCCGTCACGCGCAACACGACGCCGCAGGGCCTCGCGCGCGGTGCCATCGCGCAGGCGTTCGCACTGCCGAAGGGCGGCGCCGGTTCGACCGACAGCCCGGACCAGACCTCGCGCACCGTGTTCGTGGTCGAGGACATCGTCAAGGCGGGCGAGCCGACCAAGGAGCAGCGCGACGTGATCGTGCGCGAACTCGACCAGGATATGCAGAACGATCTCGTGCTCGGCTACGTCACCAGCATGCAGAAGCGGCTCGGCGTCAGCATCGACAAGGCGCAGCTCGACCGGCTGACCGGCGGCGGCGGCAGCTGATCGCCACGGCCCTGGCCCGCCAGACCGACAGAGACAGACGACGACGACCGACGGCCAACCGAGCGAGACGCCCCGTGACCACGCCGCAAACGATCCCGCCGAGCATCGAGGCGACACCAGCGCTCGTTGACTTTTCGGACCTCTATGATCGCGGCGCCGTGCAGGTCGTGGCGACGAAGCTGGTCGCCGATCTCGAGACGCCGGTTTCCGCTTATCTGAAGCTCAAGACCCAGCGTTCGCCGAGCTTCCTGCTCGAGTCGGTCGAAGGCGGCGCGGTACGCGGGCGCTATTCTATCATCGGTCTCAGACCCGACATCATCTGGCGCGCCTCCGGCGACACCGCCGAGATCGACCGTGACGCCCTTTCGGGACGCGGGCGCTTCACACGCGAGGAGAAGCCGGCACTCGCCTCGCTGCGGGCTCTGCTGGACGAAAGCCGCATCGAACTCGCCGACGCGCTGCCGCCGATGGCCGCGGGCGTCTTCGGCTACATGGGCTACGACACCATTCGCCTGATCGAGCGGCTGCCGAACACGCCGCCGGATGATCTCGGCGTGCCGGATTCGATCCTCGTGCGCCCGACCGTGATGGTGATCTTCGACGCGGTGAAGGACGAGATGACGGTGACGACGCCGGTGCGGCCGGTGCCGGGCCTCTCCGCCGCCGACGCTTACGCGGCCGCGCTGGCACGTCTCGCCGAGGTGGTCGCCGAACTCGATGCGCCGCTCGCGCATTCCGATCGCGCCGCCGTCGACGTTGCAGCTCTCGACGAACCGCAGTCGAACACGACGCCGGCCGAATACCTCGCCATGGTGGCGCGCGCCAAGGAGTACATCCGCGCCGGCGATATCTTCCAGGTGGTGCTGTCGCAGCGCTTCTCGGCGCCGTTCACGCTGCCGGCATTCGCGCTCTACCGGGCCTTGCGCCGCCTCAATCCGTCGCCGTTCCTCTATCACCTCGACTTCGGCGATTTCGCGCTGGTCGGCTCCAGTCCCGAGATCCTTGTGCGCGTGAGGAAGGGCGAGGTCACCATACGCCCGATCGCCGGCACGGCGCGGCGCGGCGCCACCCGCAGCGAGGATCAGGCGCTCGCGGAAGCGCTGCTCGCCGACCCGAAGGAGCGCGCCGAGCACCTGATGCTGCTCGACCTCGGCCGCAATGACGTCGGCCGCGTCGCCGAGATCGGTTCGGTGCGCGTCACCGACCAGTTCGTCATCGAGCGCTACAGCCACGTCATGCACATCGTCTCGAACGTGATCGGCCGCCTCGCCGCGCCGAACGACACGGTCGATGCGTTGATGGCCGGCTTCCCGGCCGGCACCGTCTCGGGCGCGCCGAAGGTGCGCGCCATGGAGGTCATCGACGAACTCGAAAAAGAGAAGCGCGGCCTCTACGCCGGCTGCGTCGGCTATTTCGCCGCCGACGGCGAGATGGACACCTGCATCGTGCTCAGAACCGCGCTGGTGAAGGACGGTCGCGTGTATGTGCAGGCGGGCGCCGGCGTCGTCTACGACTCGATCCCCGAGAACGAGCAGCAGGAGTGCATCAACAAGGCCAAGGCCGTGGTGCGCGCCGCCGAGGAAGCCGTCCGCTTCGCCAGCCGCGGCGCCGCACGCAAGACAAGCGGCAACGGCGGCGCCTGGAGCTGACGTAGCTCCTCACCTCGAGAACCGCTGCGAGACTATGACGCGAGACCGGCGTAACGTGCCCTCGCGACAACGGCAGGATCCGGGAGGCAGCGATGGCGGGCGGCGGCGGGGTTATCGCGGACATTCTCGGCTGGCTCAGGGGCATGCTGACCGGCGACCTCGGCGACACGCGTCGTGGCAAAGGCAATGGCCGCATCGACACGCGCGGCGTCGCCATCGACGAGATCGCCGACGGTGAGGGGCCCGCGTGGGGCACGCTTTCGGGGCTCACCGCGCACAGAAGCGATCCGCGCCTGCTCTATGCCGTCGCCGACAAGGACTCGCCCCCCGCCCGCATTCTCGAGATCGACGCGCACGCGCGCCCGCCGCGCGTCGTGCGCCAGATCACCATCACGACGCCCGCCGAGGTCGAGCGGCTCGACCTCGAGGCGGTCTCGATCAAACGCGACGGCGGCTTCTGGCTCGCGTCCGAAGGTGGTGACTTCGACGAACCGGCGAACCTGCTGCTCGAATGCGACGCGCACGGTAACGTCACCGCCACGCATCGTCTGCCGCTGACCATTTCACACCGCGTGATGGACAAGGGGCTCGAAGGCATCGCCTGCGTCGAAACCGGAGGGACGACGCGCGTCTATGCGGCCTTGCAGGGCGCGCTCGCCGGCGATGCGATCAACCTGACGCGCATCGGCGCGCTCGATCCCGCAAGCGGCGACTGGCGCTTCTGGCACTACCCGCTCGATACCGCGCGCGACGGTGACCCGACCGGCGTGAGCGAATTGCTGCATCTCGAGGGCCGACGCTTCGCGGCCATCGAGCGCGACGGCAAGGGCGGGCGCAACTCCATCAAGTGGCTGACCACGTTCACACTCGACGGCGACGGCGCGCCGCCCGACGAACAACCGCCGCTCGTCACAAAGCGCATCGCCTTCGATCTGGTGCCGCTGTTCCTCGATCGCGACATGAAAGTCGAGAAGGAGATCGAAGGGCTCGCCGTTGCCGCCGACGGGCAGGTCTACGTCATCAACGACAACGACAGCGAGCGGGCGTCGCTGCTGATCCGGCTCGGCCACGCCGACAACGTCTTCGGTTGAGCAGAACGGCGCCTGTCACGGCGATGGCTTGAAGCTCAACGCATAGCGCACGATCAGATACATCACACCGAGCAGAACGGCCGAGCCGACCCAGAGGATGAATTCCTGCGGACTGGGCAGCGTCGACTGCACCGGCATGGTGATGAGCTTGCGCAGGATGACGACGATCGCCACCTCGACGAACGTGTCGACGGTCAGCGGATGCCCGCGTAGATAGCGGATCTCGGCGGTAATCAGCGCGGACACCGTCCACAGCAGCATCAGCGAGCCGAGACCGTGCAGAAAGCCCTGCGCCATGTTCTCATGGCCGAAGCTCTTGATGACGTCGTCGAAGAACAGCCACGTGAACAGCATGACCGATGCTGCGAGAGCAAGGCCGAGGACGAGATGTGCGAAACCGTTCACCCACGCCATGGCGAGCAGCGCGAAGCGGTTGATGCGGCGGAACACCTCCGGCAGCGACTTGTCCTCGGGCAGGCCGTTCGTATCCATCATCGCGGAGCACTCCTGTAGCCGTTCGCATCTTCTGGCACGAGGGCAGCGTTGCGGCCAACGCGCGAGATCAAATCGAACCCGCAGCCACACGCCGCCTTGACAGACCCGCCCGCCGCGACGACGTTGCCGGCATGCTGAACCTTCTCCTTCTGCGACACGCCAAATCAAGCTGGAACGAGCCCGGCCAGGACGATTTCGACCGGCCGCTCAACAAGCGCGGCACCAAGGCCGCCGCCGCGATCGGCCAGCACCTCGACGAAGCGGGTCTCGCCCCGGGTCTCGTGCTCTGCTCGACGGCCGTGCGCACGCGCGCGACCTTGACGCTGGTCCTGCGTGAGATCGAGGGCACGGCACCGGCCGTCGTGTTCGACGACGAGCTCTATCTCGCCGAGCCGGAGACGATCCTGGCGAAGGTCCGCGCCGTCGATCCGCAGCACACGACGGTGCTGGTGATCGGCCACAACCCGGGCATGCACGCGCTGGCGTTGGAACTCGCCGGCGCCGGTCCGCGCGAGATGCTCGCCGAACTCGCCATGCAGTTCCCGACCGCGGCGCTCGCGCACCTCTCGTTCACGGCGGCCGACTGGAGCACGATTCTCCCCGCGTCGGGCACGCTCGTGAACTTCGTGCTGCCACGCCGCCTCGACTGATCCGCGCATATGACAACGCCGGCGGCAGGTGCCGCCGGCGCTTTCAGTTCGTGGGCATCGCGCCGCGCGCGCTCATGCCTGCGCCGAGAGGCCCAGCGCCTCGGGCGTGTACATCGACAGCATGGGCTCGTCGTTGAGGATGACCTCGTCGTAGCGGCCATAGCCGTTGAACGAGCCGGCGATGGCGCGACCGTAGGCGCCGATGTTGCCGATCTCGATGTAGTCACCCTCGCGCATGTTCGACGGCAGCATGAAGGGACCCTTCATCTGGTCGATCGAATCGCACGTCGGCCCCCACAGCTCGAACGGCGTCAACGCTTCGCCCGCGACCGCAGGGCGGCTGACGAGGCGCGTCGGGAAGACGAAGCCGAGATGCGCCGCGTCGAACAACGTGCCGTAGGCGCCGTCGTTGATGTAGAGGTCGTTGCCGCGGCGCGCGTCGACGCGCACGATCAGGCTCTCCGTCTCGGCGGAAAGCGCACGGCCCGGCTCGCACATCACGCGCACGCTGTCACGCACCGGCAGCTTGTCGAGCCCGGCGACGATCGCCTCCATGAACGACGACAGCGGCGCCGGGTTGGCGTCGGCATAGCGCGACGGATAACCACCACCGACATCGATGCGGTCGACGACGACGCCGGCCTTGACGATCAGCTTGTGCACCTCGCCCAGCGCCGACGTATACGCCTCCGGCGATTGCGTCTGCGAGCCGACGTGAAAGGTGATGCCGAGTTCCGCCGCCACCTGCCGTGTCTTCAGCAGCAGGCGCGCCGCGGCCGCCCCCTGGATGCCGAACTTGCGCTCGAGCGGGATGCGGCTGTTCTTCGGCGGCACGGCGATGCGGACATAGAGATTGAGATCGCGCGCCGGTCCCGAGCTCTGCCGCGTCTCCTCGACGATCTTCTTCAGCTCGTCCTCGCTGTCGAGCGAATACGAGCGAATGCCGAGTTCGTAGGCGCGGCGGATGGCGCTGCGCGACTTCACCGGATGCATGAAGTGCAGTTCGACGCCCGGAATGGTCGCGGCGTCCTCGATCTCGGGCAGCGAGGCCACGTCGAAATGGCGGATGCCGGCGCCATAGAGCGCGCCCACCAGGAACACCGAACTGTTCGCCTTGTAGGCGTAAGCGACGTCACCGGGGAAGTTGTCGAGGAACCAGCGCGCGGCACGGGCGGCCGCATGTGGTCGAAGCCCGAGCACAGGACGGACGGGCTGGCGGGTAGCGATCAGTGCTTCGGCAGAAGAGAATCTTTCCATCCCATGGGACCCCCACCAGTCGGGTTGGACCAGTTGGCACTGCTCGGCAAAGCAGCTGCCGCGGCGCGACGAGATGGGCACATATGGGGCAAACCCACCCCCCTGTAAAGTGGATCGGACCAACCGCTGCAATTATGACAAACGAGCTTTTCAGGCCGAGCGTTCAGGCGCCGCGCGAGGCGTGTGCCGCGGGCAATCGCCGCAGCATTTCGCTTTCGCGCGCGAGATCGAGAAGATAAGCCGCTTCGCGGCAATCCTCGGGCGTCGGATAGGGTGCCAGCAGGTGGCGGAGGGCACGGCGAGCGGTGCGGGCAAGGCGCGGATCGTTCGACAAGGTGTCGGCACATGGCCTGAGACACGCGGGCAACCGGATGGCACGGCATTCCTGCGCCGCCGCCCGGCGCGCCTGATCGGCCGCTGCCGCCAGTGCGGGACAAGGATCGTCGCTGACGGCAGCGATCGATACCCATTCGATCGCTTCAGCCAGCGCCGAGCCGATCGCGTACTCGCGCGGAATTGGCCACGCCGCCTCGGCGCGATGGCGCCCGGCTCCAAGTAGCTGCTCGAGGCGCGCGTTGAGACGTGCAACCGTCGAAGCCTCGCGTGCCCGCGAAACGATTCCTGCGCCGTGCGTGCTCACGCTGCCTCCGCTGATGTTGGTGTCCCGACGCGAAGACAACGCCGGCGGAGGCCAGAGGTTGCATCGATGGCTTGGATTCGAGCGGTCGACGATCGGAGCGGGCGCTCCGATCGCCCGAGAGGGCGTCAATCGGCAGCGCGGCCAAAAAAAGGCGCCGCCGATTCACGCCGCGCGTGGAGGACGCGCGACGATTGCGGCGCTCAGGGCATCGCCGAAACGGAAATCGCGGCGCGGGCCTGCCTCGGCGTCACGGCGGGAGCCGGGCGAGACGCAGGCTCCGACTTGCGGCCGCGGCGGAAGCGGCGGTCGGGATCGTCGCCGTTGTCGAGCGGGATGCGCGGCGCGCCCGCCGCCTTGTGGGCACTGGCGATGAAAGCCGGCCAATCGCCGAGGGGTGTGAAATTCTGCTTGGTGAAATCCGGCGTCACGCCGGCCGGCACCGGCTCTCCCTCCTCGCAGATGGCGACGAAGCGTTCGCTCGCCCCCGACGCGTGGCGAAAGCGATACGACGCACCGTTGCCCGGGATCACCTTCGTCATGCCCGCGGCCAGCAGGTTGTCGCGGTCGAACTCGTTGGGAAACAGCACCGTCGCCTTGTTCGCCACATCGATGTTGACGATCGTCACGTGGCACGGCGCCGACGCCCGCACCGCGAGCCGCACCAGCGGCGCGTCCGTTCCCCGCGGCAGGTCGTCCACTGGCCACAAATCGAGCCGCAGGCGTGAGGCCACCTTCGGCGAGGCGGTGACCGCAGCGACCTGCATCGGCCCCTTGCGCGTCAGCGCCGCCTTCAACTGCTCGAGTTCGGCGCGCGTCAGGCGGCCACGATGCTGCAGCCGCAGCGCCAGTGCCCGCGCGTCTCCCGTGACCTCGTTCAGCCCGGCATCGAGATCGGCTGGCGCAATCAGCATGTCCGCCGCCGCCGCCGTCAGATCGGCGTCCCGCTCGTGACGTGCAATCAGCGCCGTCACCGGCTCCAGCCCGTCGAGCGTCACATCGGGCGCAACTCCCGCATTCGCCAAGGCCTCTCCATGCCGCACGGAATGGCCCGTGACGAGCCGCGCCGTTTCGCCCGCACCGGCGAGGGACTGGCGCACGAGATCGCGTCCGAGATCGCTGCCCGCGTAGGCCGCCGACGCGACGTGTTGCGCAAGCTCGTCCTTGTAGCCGCGTGGTCCCGCGGCGTGACACGAGAGGCAGCGCAGACTGGCGGCGTCGCCCGCAGCGGGGCCCGCGGATGCACGGTCCGCATATGCGGCAAACGCGGTGAAGCCGTTCGGCAACTCCATCAGGACGCGCGACATGCCGCTGTCGGGCACAGCCGTGCCGGTTGCGTCGGTATCGACGGCGGCCGACGATGCCAGCCACCCGGTGAGCGGTTCGTCGAGCGGATCGCCGTCGCGCCTTGCGGTATCGTGTGCGGCCCAGAACGCACCTCGGCGCGCTGTGTAGAAATCGATGAAACGTACCGCTCCCGTCTCCGCGCTCGAACGCACCGCGCCGCGCTTCACGCTGCCGCTCTCGCGCGCATCGTCGAGCGCCACCCCGGCAACGCCTGCCAGCGCCTCGAGCGAGGCCGGCAGCCCGAGCAGTTGCGCATAGACCGCCGGATCCGCAGCCGTCGCTGCCAGCCAGGTGGCAGGCAGCACGGGATGCGGCGTGCCGAGCCGCACGCCCGCGTCGGCTGAGACTGCGATGCGGCTCGCCGCCGGCAGCCGCGACAACAGCAGTTCCCAGTGCTCGGCCGACCATCCGGCATCGCCGAGCCGGAACGCAAGCAGCGCCAGATCGTCTCCGACCGTTTCAACTTCGACCGGCGCGGCCAGCCACGACAGGCTGTTGAGCAGCTTGAGGACACCCTGGCGCGCGGCGGCCATCTCGGCGTCGCTGGCGCAACCGTTGGCGAGAGACGCGAGCGAGACGAAACGCAGCCCCGCCGCGCGTTCGCCGCCGATCTCGCCGGTCCAGGCATCGATGGTCGCCGCGACAGCCTGCGCCGAAATATGCGCGCGCCGCTGACAGTCGCCCGTATTCCCTGAGAGAGCGTCGATCCACGCGCGCACCGCCTCGAGTTCCGCCGCGCCGACGTCGACGGGCGGCGCCACAGCGCCTTGCGATGCAGGGCGCGCATCGGGACCATCCGCGGCTGCCGCAGGACCGGCAGCTGCGACCTGCGGGCTGTTGTTCGGAGCGGCCGCCGCGTTCGCCGCTGCGGGCGCGCCATCCGGCACCGGAGCGGCAGAAACCGCCCCATGTGCGGAACGCGCGCGCGGGTCGGGCGGCATCTGCCGCGCCACCATCAACTGATAGAGCGGCGACGCATCGGCATCGCCCGGCGTGATCAACGCACCGTTGCGCGCCAGGGCGTCGAGATCGAGCACATTGGCGAAGTTTCCGGCCGGCGGCGCGCCTGCCTCGGTGCGACCCGCCTGGTGGCAACCCGCGCAATGCTTGTCGAGCACGCGTTCCGCCGTTGCCGCGGTTGCCGTCGCGACAGGTTGAGCCGGGATCGTCATGGCGGCTCGGGTGACGAAGGCAGGTGTGGCGACGGCCGCAGGCTGCACATCGGGCTGCCCTCGCGGCGGCATGGGCGGCGGCACGGATGGGAGTACGTCCGGCAGCGCGAGCGGCGCGGGGGGGGGCGACGGCGATGCCGCAGCGGAAGGTGCCGGTGCGGTGTCTCTATTGGTCTCTTTGTTGGTGGTTCGCGTCACCCTTGCCCGTGGCCGCGCGGGTCTGGATACCTCGGACGTCGCTCGCCGTTCGACGGCGCGAGCCTGCTTCTTGCGCGCCTCGGCTTCACCGATCGTGCCGGCGAGGGAAAAAACCAGGAGCGCGACAATGGCGAGCGCCCTGCGGCTCCAGCCCGGCGCCCAACCGAAGCGGCACCGGCGTCGAACGCGGGTTACCCGCCGCTCGACATTCACCTCGACGCACTGCCGCACCACGCACTTCCCTTCGACGCCGCAGATCGCGGCGTCCATGCTTCGATACCCGACCCCAATCAGCAGAACATACCGGCCCGCTCGCCCAGCGCCAATTGTGCGCGGGCCACAGTCGCGAAGAGGGTTGATACCGGCAAAGCGGCTCAGGAGCCGGTCGCAAGCTTGCGCAGGGCCGCCTTGGTGCTGGTGTTGAATATGCCGTGGACGCCGCCGCGATACAGGCCGCGATCGGCGAGCTGACGCTGCAGGGCGCGCCGCGTGGCGAAGCTCCAGGCTCCGGGGCGTTGCAGAACGTCGCGTTCGGCATCGTCGTGACCGGCCGCGACCGCCGCGAGCAGGTGCGAGGCCGCCCGTTCGGGGCTTCTCGCCACGCCACGGCCCTCGTCGTAGAGGAAGGCCAACTCGCGGTGCGCGCCCGCGTGGCCCTGCTCGGCCGCGCTTTCGAGCAGCCGCACGGCTTCAGCGAGGTCGGGCCGGTTGCCCTCACCACGGATATTCATGAGCGCGAGGTTGAACATCGCCCGCTTCTCGCCCCGGTCCGCGGCGGTGCGATACCAGCGGCGCGCCATCTGGGCATCGCGCGCCACGCCCTTGCCGCTCGCGTAGAGGAAGCCGAGGCTGGTCATGGCCGAAGCCTCACCGGCATCCGCTGCCTGACGGTAGAGGCGCAAGGCCTCGGCGAGATCCTGCTTCGTGCCCTCGCCGAACTCGGTCAGCGTACCGAGCGCGGCCATCGCCGCCGGATGCCCGAAGTCCGCCGCCTGGCGGTAGAGGCGCGCCGCCTCGGCCTTGTCGGGGTCGACGCTGAGCCCCTGATCGTACAGGTGCGCGAGGCGATGGATGGCCTGTGGCAGCCCGCGCTCCGCCGCCTTGCGATAAAGCGCCGCCGCCTCCGCGTACTGGGCCTTGTCGCCCGCCCGGCTCTCGATCTTCAGCGCCTGCTCGTAGGCGTCGATCTGGTCGCTGCGGGCGGTCACGTTCGCGGTCGATCCGGTGACGATCCACGACCACGGCGACACCGCCTGCTCGAGCCGCTCGATTTTCAACGCGGCCAGCTCGCGAAATACACCCGCCGGATACCGCTCGACGTGGGCGCGCAGTGCCGCGGCGTCCTTGCTGTCCTTGATGCGCTGCCAGTCGGCCAGTTCGGCGACGTTGGCGGCATCGACGCCGGCGGCCGGCGCGACACCGTTCAAGGTTCGCGCTTCGGGCTCGGCCATCTTCGGGCGGAAGAAGAACTCGCCGGTCAGCGAGGAATGCTCCCAGGGCACCTGCTTCTTGGCGGTCGCCTCGAGCACGGCTCGGCGCGTGCGCCGGAAGGTTTCCTCGAGCGGGATGCCGACTTCGACCATGGCCGCGGCCAGCGCTCCGCTGTAGGGACTGTTCGGCCCGTTGCCGTCGAGCGCCACCTGTCCGGGTCCGGTGGCGAAGGCGATCAGCGTGCCGGCGGGTGCCTTGACGGGGGCGAGGCCGCGCGCCGCCGAGCGCGTCGCTGCCGGATAGGGATTGTCGCGGCAGGCATCGAGAATGGCGATGTTCAGGCGGCTCTCGGCGCGTTCCATGGTCTTCAGCAGTTCACCGAGGCTCAAGCCGAGCAGCGGGATCTCGCTGGCATCGGTGATGTCGGCCCCGATCGGGATCAGGTAGTTCTCGCCATCAACCTGCACGCCATGGCCGGCATAGTAGAATACACCGACGCTGTCGGAGCCGCGCAGCCGCCGGCCAAAGGCGAGGATCGCCTCGCGCATGGCGCCGATGTCGGCATCCGTCAGGGTGGCGACCGAGAAACCGGCCGTGGCGAGGCTGGCGGCGATCGCCTGCGCATCGTTGCGGGGATTGGCAAGCGGCGCGCGCGCATAGGCCGAGTTGCCGATGACGAGGGCGAACCGCGTTTCCGCCAGCGCCTGCGGAGCCGCGACGGCCAACGCCAGCAGGACAGCGGCCAGCAGACCCGCGAGGCGGCGGATCAGCTCGCTTGCCGCCCCGGCCCGCAACCGAACGCCGATGCCGGGCGTCGGCCGGACAGCATCCACCCCCACGTCGCAGCCCTGCGCCCGTCCAGAATCCAACCGCCCCATGTCAGCTGTCGCCTCCCCGCCGGGGCGACACTAGCCGCCCGCGCGCCGCCAGACTGTGCCCTCGGCAGCGATTTCCACGATTCCCTCTGCCTCGGGGCAAACCGGGTGCAGGCCGGTCGCCGCTCCCCCGAGCATTTCCTAACCGATTGCCCCGCTTGCGTATTCCAAACTGCCCGGGCCCGCGAGAGGATACCGGTGCCGCTGCGGCCGAAGCAGGCAACCAAGACGACGAAAACACCTGTGAGGGTTCCGCCGACGATGTAAGACTCGTCCACAAGGCTCCGCCCGGATTGACGAAATCCGGGCCGTTCGCGTGTGCCCGCAGCTTTCTCCAACGCCGGGCGCCAGAGTGCACCGGTCCAGCGCCAGCAAAGGCCCCTCCCCCGATCATGCGTACCGGCGGCCAGATCCTCGTCGACCAGTTGGCGCTCAACGGCGTGCCGCGCGTGTTCATGGTGCCTGGCGAGAGCTTTATCGCCGCCCTCGACGCACTGCACGACTGCCCGGCGATCGACGTCGTCGTCTGCCGCCACGAAGGCGCTGCGGCGATGATGGCTGAAGCGACGGCGCGGCTGTCCGCGACCGCGACGCTGAAGCCGGGCGTCGCTTTCGTCACGCGCGGGCCGGGCCTCGCCAACGCCATGAGCGGTCTGCACGTCGCCATGCAGGCGGCGACGCCGATGCTGCTGCTGGTCGGCCTGCCGCCACTGCGCCACGAGGGCCGCGGCGGCTTTCAGGAGGTCGCCATCGAGCCGCTGGCGGGAAGCTTCGCCAAATGGGCGGGTGTGGTGCGCGATGCCGCGCGGCTGCCGGAGTTCGTCAGCCGGGCGATGGTAACGGCGCTTGCCGGCCGCCCCGGTCCGGTGGTGCTCGGTTTGCCCGAGGACGTACTCGCCGCGTCGAGCGACGTGCGCGATGCGACGGCCGCGAGTCTGGCGGCGCCCGGGCCGACATGGTCGGACATGATGCGCCTCGCCGACGCGCTCGACCGGGCGGAATGGCCGCTGCTGATCGCCGGCGGCCTCGGCTGGACCACCACCGCCAGCCGCGAACTCACCCAGTTCGCAGAGCGCTTCGACCTGCCGGTGGTCGCCAGCTTCCGCAGCCAGGACGTGATCGACAACCGCTCACCGCATTATGTCGGTCACGCCGGCATCGCCATGGCCGGCAAGGTGGCGACTGCCCTCGCCAATGCCGACCTCGTCATCGCCGTCGGCACCCACCTCGACGAGATCACAAGCGGCCGTTACGCGCTCATCACGCCGCCACGCCCGCGCCAGCGGCTCGCGCACGTGCACCCCGCGAGCGAAGTCCTCGGCGCACTGTACCAGGCCGACATCCCGATCGTGTCGACGGTCGCCGCGTTCGCGGCGCGCCTCGACGACCTCGCGCCGTCGGTGCGGCGCGGCAGCGCACGGACGTGGTCGACGCTGCGCCGCGACCTGCGCCAGTCGTTCGAAACGTGGCAGCAGGTCGAGCCTTCGCCCGGCAGCGTACGGCTCGAGAACGTGGTGCGGCACCTGTCCGAGGTTCTGCCGCCCGACGCGATCGTCACCAATGGTGCCGGCAACTACGCGGCGTTCGTGCATCGCTGCTTCACCTGGAAGGAGCCCGGTACGCAGCTCGCGCCGATGTCGGGCAGCATGGGCTACGGTCTGCCGGGGGCGATCGCGGCCAAGCTCGCGCATCCGAACCGCGAGGTGGTCTGCTTCGCCGGGGACGGCTGCCTGCAGATGACACTGCAGGAACTGGCCACGGCCGTACAGTACGCGCTGCCGATCATCGTCATCGTCGCCAACAACGGCCTCTACGGCACCATCCGCGCCGAGCAGGAAAAGCGCTACCCCGGCCGCGTCATCGCCACGAGCCTCGTCAATCCGGATTTTGCCGCGCTCGCCCGCAGCTATGGCGCCGACGGCGAAAAGGTCCGCAGTGACGCCGAACTGGCAGGACTGTTCGCGCGGGCCCGCGCATCGCGGCGGCCGTTCGTGCTCGATCTCGCGCTCGACCCGGAGGCGATCGCTCCGGGGGTGACGTTGCAGGGGCTGCGGCAGACCGCCGAAACCGGCCACAAGATAAGGCAGGTAAAACCCGATTAACCGGTCTTAACAAAACGTAAAATTAACGGTTGGCTCATTAGTCAAGAAAACAGCCAGCATTGGACCGGAAATAGGGGCTGAGTTACAAAACACCTAACGCGACGCTGACACGCTGACTTCGATCATCGTAAGGACACCCGCAAGTGGCTGGCATCGAGACGAGTTGGAGCTGGAGCAAGTTCGGAACATTCGTTTGTTTCGCCCTCGCCGCCGCAATGCTCCTATCCTCACTGATCCAGACGCACACGAGAGCCTCGAACGACACGATCAAGCCAGCCAGCACCGCAAGCACCCTCCCAGCCGGCTGACCATCGGCTTCACTGCCCGCTCGACCCCATACGACCGCTGCCCCTGCTATATGAGCCTCTTCCCTTCCCGGGGAAGGGGCTCATCGACCTTTCGGGGTCAGCTATCGCGACCAGGTTCGTGTTTTCTGTTGCGCTCCCGCCGCCCAGCCAGCCCCGCGCGGTGCCTCGTCTGCGCGCGGCCGCCCCGCCACCCCCGCGCGCTCACATCATGCGCATCATCAGTATCCACGCCGTCACCACGATCGGCGACAGCAGCGTCGACAACAGCACCGCGCCGGAGACGAAGCGCGGCTGGCGGTCGTATTCCGCGCAGAACAACGCCAGCAACACGCCGACCGGTGTCGCCGCGGCAACCACGTAGAGCTCGGTCAGATCGTTCGGCATGGCGAGGGCGAGCGCGAGCCCCCACGTCAGCGCCGGCGCCGCGAGCAGCTTCAACACCAGGATCAAGCTCATCGGCAGCGGTGACAGCTCACCCTTGCCGGTGTCGGCGAGCTGGGCGCCGAGAGCGAACAGCGCCAGCGGCGGAAAGGTCGCGCCGATCAGCTCCAGCGGCGTGCCGATGACCACCGGCAGCCGCATCTCCAGCGCCCGCAGCGTCAGGCCGACGATCACCGCCGGCACCACCGGCGTCTCGAACGCGATCCTGAGGCGCGCGACGAAACCCTTCTCGCCGCGCGACGGCGCCAGCATCCACGCGCCGACCGAAACGATCAGCATCGTCATCATGCTGGTGATGACCGACTGATGCAGGATGAACGGCTCGGGGAATGCCAGCTTGACCAGTGGAATGCCGTAATTGCCGACATTCGCATAAACCGTCGCCATGGCGAAGATCGGCGCGAATTCGGCCGGCAGCCGGAACAGTTTCGCGACCAGCCAGCCGAGCAGCATGAGGGCGGCGAACTGAATGGCCGTGAAATAGATGGTCGGCCAGATTTCCGCGATCGGCTGGCGCGCCGACGACAGGAAATGCACGAGAAACGCCGGCATGACCACGAACACGATGAGCCGGTTGAGGCTCGGCACGTCGAGCTTCAGCTTGCGCTGTGCGCCAAAGCCCAGCGCCACCAGCGCGACGATCGGCAGTGTGACGCTGAGGAGGATGTCGGTGAACAGCTGCATCGCGGCTCCGGACCGGTGCGATCGAACGCCGACCGCAAGGCCGGCCTGTCACGCAGGTCGCGCGCAAGCCGTCCCGAGCGGATGCCACAAAGGGCGCCACCCTGCCAGTGTCAAAGAGGTGATAGCGGCTCAGCGTGACAGGCTCGAGCCCTTGACCGAGATCGAGTAGCCGGCCCGCTCCAGCGCCTCGCAGACGCGCGCGAGGTGCTCGCGGTCACGCGTCTCGATGACCACGTGCAGCTCGGCGCCCTTCGCCGGCAACACCGTGAACACGCGCTGGTGATAGACTTCGACGATGTTGGCGCCGCACGAGCCGAGAATCCCCGAGACGAGCGCCAGCTGCCCCGGCCGGTCCGGGATGTCGATCGACAGTTGCGACAGCCGCCCGTCGCGCGCCAGACCGCGCGTCAACACGCTCGCCAGCAGGCGCGTGTCGATGTTGCCGCCGCACAGCACGAGGCCGATGCGCTTGCCCGCGAACCGCGCCGGATCGGCGGCGACGGCAGCGAGCCCGGCCGCCCCCGCCCCCTCGACCACCGTCTTCTCGATGGTCAGCAGCGTGCTCAGTGCCCGCTCCATGTCGCTCTCCGAGACGAGAACGATATCGTCGACGACGCGGCGCACGTGCGCCAGCGTCAGGCACCCCGGCGCCTTGACGGCGATACCCTCGGCGAGCGTATCGCCGCGCGTCGGCAGGCTGGTGCCCTTCACCGCGTTGTACATGGAGGGATAGAGCGCCGCCTGCACGCCGATCACCTCGATGCCCGGCTTCAGGGCCTTGGCCGCGACCGCCATTCCGGAAATGAGACCGCCGCCGCCGATAGGCACCACGAGGATGTCGAGATCGGGCACCGCCGACAGCATCTCGACGGCGATGGTGCCCTGCCCCGCGATCACCTTGGCGTCGTCATAAGGATGCACGAACGACAGGCCGCGGATCATGCACAGCTCGTGGGCTTGCGCCGAGGCCTCCTCGAGACTCGGCCCGAACAGGACCACCTCGGCGCCGTAGCGGCGCGTGTTCTCGACCTTCACGGTCGGCGTCGGCTCCGGCATGACGATGGTTGCCGGAATGCCGAGGCGGCTCGCATGATAGGCGACGCCCTGCGCGTGATTGCCCGCCGAAACGGTGATGACGCCGCGCCGGCGCTCCTCCGGTGACAGCGACGCCAGCCGGTTCAGCGCGCCGCGCTCCTTGAACGACCCGGTGAATTGCAGGTTCTCGAACTTCAGCCAGATCTCGCATCCGAGCATGTCGGACAGCGTGCGGCTCTTGTCGAAATCGGTGACGACGACGGCGCCGGCGAGCGTGCGTGCGGCCTGCTCGATGTCGTCGAGCGTGACGAGTTCCGAGACGGCCGCATCCGCTGCCGTACCCGCTGGCGGTGGCGGCGTGGAAAGGTGCGCGGCCCGTTCGGGCGCGCGTTTCGATCTGGTCTTGCCACTGCGCTTCTGCATCGTCCGGCTCCATCGTCTGGCGCAACTATAGCGGGCGGCTGTCCGCTCCCCATCGCGCGAAAGGACGCTCCCCCGGCCGCCGGATCGCCGCCGGGTCGTCTTTTTCGTTTTTCCCGGCCGCTCCAGCGGCTAAGACGCTCTCACCCGGCATCGAGGCGCCATGTGCGCGCGGCCGCAAAAAACCGGAAGGGAGAGACGAAATGGCGAAGATCGCGTGGATCGGGCTCGGCGTGATGGGCTACCCGATGGCCGGACACCTGCTCAAGCGCGGCGGCCACGACCTCACGGTTTACAATCGCACAGCGGCCAAGGCCGAGCAGTGGGTCGCCGCACACGGCTCGGGCCGCGCCGCGCCGACCCCGGCCGCTGCCGCCGAGGGGGCCGAGTTCGTGTTCTGCTGCGTCGGCAACGACGACGACCTGCGCGCGGTGACGACCGGGCCGGACGGCGCCTTCCGGGCGATGGGCAAGGGTACCGTGTTCATCGACAACACCACGGCCTCGGCCAACGTCGCGCGTGAACTTCACGCCGCCGCCAAGGCCAACGGCTTCGGCTTCCTCGACGCGCCGGTCTCGGGCGGGCAGGCGGGCGCCGAGAACGGCCAGTTGACCGTCATGTGCGGCGGCGACGCCGACGTGTTCGCGCGCGCCAGGCCGGTCATCGCGCACTACGCCAAGATGGTGAACCTGATCGGCCCCGCGGGCGCCGGGCAGCTGACCAAGATGGTCAACCAGATCTGCATCGCCGGGCTCGTGCAGGGCCTCGCCGAGGGCCTGCACATGGCGAGCCGCGCCGGCCTCGACATCGCGGCGGTGATGGACACGATTTCGAAGGGTGCCGCGCAGAGCTGGCAGATGGAGAACCGCTGGAAGACGATGAGCGCGGGCAAGTTCGACTTCGGATTCGCCGTCGACTGGATGCGCAAGGACCTCTCGATCTGCCTCGACGAAGCCCGCCGCAACGGCGCCAGCCTGCCCGTCACCGCGCTCGTCGACCAGTTCTACGCCGAGGTGCAGCGCATGGGCGGCAACCGCTGGGACACCTCCAGCCTGATCGCCCGCCTCGATGCCGCCGGTTCTTCTGGCGCCGCCGATTCACGGCGTGCGTGACAAGACGCACGGCGATCGGGGCGCCGCGCTCTTTTGGCGCCGCCGATTCACGGCGTGCGTGACAAGACGCACGCCGATCGGGGCGCCGCGCTCCGATCGCCCGAGCCCTTGCGAGGGCGTCAATCGGCAGCGCCAGACAAGAAAGCAAGCCATGGCCCGCACGCCCGCCGAGCTGATCGCCGACATGGCGAAGATCAATCCTGTGTTTCAGCACCTCGGCATCGAGGTCGAGCTGGCAGAACCGGGCCACTCGCGCTTCGTCATGGTGGTACGCGACGAACTGACCAACACGTTCGGGGTCGGCCACGGCGGCATCGTCTTCACGCTCGCCGACATGGCTTTCGGCTTCACCTGCAATGCCGGCGGCGAGCGCGCCATGACGGCGAGCGCGGCCATCGATTATCTGGCCCCGGCTCCCGTCGGCACGCGCATCGTCGCCGACGCCCGCGAGGTGGCACGTCAGGGCCGCAACGTGTTCTACGACGTGGTCATCTCGACAGAGGCCGGCGACGTCATCGCCATCGTGCGCGGCCGCATGCGCCTGCTCGGCGGCCCGACGCTCTCTCTTGATGGCGCCGCCGATTCACGGCGTCCGTAAGAGGACGCACGCCGATCGGGGCGCTGCGCTCCGAGCCCGAGTTCTTGCGAGGGCGTCAATCGGCAGCGCAACTCATAGAGCGCCACCGATTCACGGCGTGCGTAAAAGGACGCACGCCGATCGGGGCGCGCGCTCTCTTTTGGCGCCACCGATTCACGGCG
>CALFEM010000292.1 GCA_937950105.1 uncultured Alphaproteobacteria bacterium
GTCTGGGCGGTGTCCACCGGCAGATCGGTGCGCTGGATCCCCGGCAGTGAGGAGCACGTGGCGAAGGCCATGAGCCTCTCGCCCGAGCCCGTTTCGACGCAGGTCATCCCGCGCGATCGCCACGCCATGTATTTCGCCACGCTCGGCGTCGTCGCCTCGTCGATCGAGCGACTGGCGATCGAGATCCGCCATCTGCAGCGCACCGAAGTGCTGGAGGCCGAGGAATACTTCTCGCCCGGCCAGAAGGGCTCCTCGGCTATGCCGCACAAGCGCAACCCGGTGCTGACCGAGAACCTGACCGGCCTCGCCCGCATGGTGCGCGCCTACGCGCTCCCCGCCATGGAGAACGTGGCGCTCTGGCACGAGCGCGACATCTCGCATTCGTCGGTCGAGCGCATGATCGGCCCCGACGCGACGGTCACGCTCGACTTCGCTCTGAATCGCCTCGCCGGCGTCATCGAGAACCTCGTGATCTACCCGGCCAACATGAAGAAGAACCTCGACAAGCTCGGCGGCCTGCACAATTCGCAGCGTGTGCTTCTGGCGTTGACGCAGGCGGGCGCCAGCCGCGAGGAGTCGTATGCCCTCGTGCAGCGCAATGCCATGAAGACCTGGGAGCACGGTGCCGATTTCCTCGCCGAGCTGAAGGCCGATGGCGAGGTCACCGCGAAGGTGCCCGCAGAGCAGCTCGAAGCGATGTTCGACGACGCCTATCACCTGAAGCACGTCGATACGATCTTCCGCCGCGTCTTCGGCCGGGCTTGACGCATCCGCAGCCGGACTGGCGCGGCGCATAACGACGAAAGGGGACCGCGAGGCCCCCTTTCCAAATTGCAGTCTCACGTTCGCCCCGATCAGAAGCGGTGCTTGATCGTGCCCTGAACCCGCAGCCCATCGTCGTCGGCCTGATCCGGACGCGCTTCCTGCGGCTTGCCCTCGGCGGCGCCGTAAAGCAGTTCGAGGCCGAAATCCATCTTCGGCAGGACGCCGAGCTTGCCGAGACCCGGAATGCGCACCTCGGTGCCACCCGTCGTCGGCTTGCCCGCGGTCGTCGTCGAAAATTCAACGGCCTTGCCGGCCGGCGGCTGCGCGGGCTGCTGCTGGGCGGCCGGAGCCCCCGCGCTGCCCTGCTGCTCCTGGAAGGCAGACGCGGCTGTGGCCATGCCGATAACCAGGCAGCCCAGAAGCGTTGCAGTGACCCGTTTCATAGCGAATACCCCGCGGTCGGAACGCCGCACAAATTCCCTGCGAACATGAGACTTTGCGCTCCGAGTCACAAGCTTCAATCCGGCGTGGTTAAGGGTGGCTGAATATTTCACGCCGCGAGTGTTGTTGCGGCGCCATGTGGCGGCATTCACACAACTATCGTGCTTCATTCCAGGGGCCTGAAAGCGCCCCGATTTATCCACAAATTTGTTGACGCGCCAGTACCTTCCCGGTCGCACCAGATGCCGGCAGATGGTCGAACCGGAAGGGCGCGCAGTGACGGAGGCGAGGAGCTCTGCCTGCATACTTCCACAAACGAAAAGGCCGCGCGAGATGCGCGGCCTTCCCGAATGTCGCTACGTGGGAACCCGATCAGAACTGGATGCGGGCACCGGTGTAGACGATGTCGATGTCGTTGAAGTTCGTGCTGGCGGCAGCCGTCGAGACGTCAGCCTCGATGTTGCGATAGCCGAGGTAGACCTGCATCGCAGCAGCGTCGATGTACTGCTGAACGCCGATGAGATCGGAAGAGCGTCGTGTAGGGAAAGAGTGTAGATCTCGGTGG
>CALFEM010000293.1 GCA_937950105.1 uncultured Alphaproteobacteria bacterium
GCTGGCAGTGCATCGGGGAAGCGGTAGACCAGCTCGCGGCTGTACAGGTCCGTCATTGGAATGGTCAGCGGAAGGCGGGCCAGGAGCGCGCGCGCCGTGGCATTGTCGAGGAACGTGGCCATCATCGTATGCTCGCCCGCCGTGATTCTGACCTTGGTGCCCATGGCATTTCCAGTTGATGGCAGCATCGCTGTCGTGGCCCCGAGTGCAAGGATCAGAATCGTGGATTTCAGCATGTTTCCTCCTTCTCGGGTTTACAGACCAACGCGGAGCATGTGTTCATCAGGATAGCGAGCGCCCCGGACCGGCATCGTTGCTCGGCTGGCGTTGAGGTCGCGCAAATCATCGTCAGTGAGCTGTACGGCGAGGGCGCCGATGTTCTCTTCGAACCGCTCTTTTCTGCGGGTGCCGAACAGCGGCACGATCCACGGCTTCTGCGCGAGAAGCCAGGCCAGTGCGATCTGTGCCAGGGTGGCCTCATGGCGCTGGCCGATCTTGCGAAAGAGATCGACGAGGCGCTGATTGGCGTCGCGCGCTTCGGGCGCGAACCGGGGTATCGTGCCGCGAATGTCGCG
Source organism: uncultured Alphaproteobacteria bacterium (assembly GCA_937950105.1). Taxonomy (GTDB): domain Bacteria; phylum Pseudomonadota; class Alphaproteobacteria; order Rhizobiales; family Hyphomicrobiaceae; genus JAEUMD01. The sequence continues at coordinate 576 of CALFEM010000293.1, forward strand.
TGCATCGAACGTCGTGGCGGTATTGATGGTGCCGGTCAGGAAGCCCTTGCCGAGCGGCCTGAACGGCACCAGGCCGATGCCGAGCTCTTCGAGGGTCGACAGGACCTCGTCCTCCGGCTCGCGCGTCCACAGTGAGTACTCGCTTTGCAGGGCCGCCACCGGGTGCACGGCATGCGCCTGGCGTATGGGCTGCGGGCCGGCCTCGGACAGTCCGAAGTAGCGGACCTTGCCTTGTTGGATCAGCTCTTTCACGACGCCTGCGACGTCCTCCATCGGCACGTCGGAATCGACGCGGTGCTGGTAGTAGATATCGATGTAGTTGGTGCCGAGCCGGCGCAGGCTGCCCTCGACCGCGCGCCTGATCTGTGCGGGCTTGCTGTTGACGCCGCCTCGGTGCTTGCCCGTGTGTTGGTCGATATCCCAACCGAACTTGGTCGCAATCTTCACTTTGTCGCGGATGCCCCGGGACGCTTCGCCAACCATCTCCTCGTTCGTCCAGGGCCCGTAGACCTCGGCCGTGTCGAAGAAATTCATGCCGCGATCGACCGCGTGCCGGAGCAGGCTGATCATCTCTGTGCGATCCGGGATGTCGCGCGACTTGCCGTAACCCATCGCACCGAGCGACAGAGCCGAAACTTCGAGGCCTTGACCCAATTTGCGCATTTTCATCATTGCAATCCTCTCATCGGCGCTCACACATCAGTCACCGGCGGTATTGCGTGTCGCTGACCTTCTCGAGCCAATCGACGTTCTTGCCGTCGCGGAACTCCGTGACCGCGATATGCGTCATCGCCGTCTTCGCTGTGGCCCCGTGCCAGTGCTTCTCGCCGGGTGGGAACCATATGACGTCGCCGGGCCGAATCTCCTCGACGGGGCCGCCCTCGCTCTGCGCCCAGCCGAGCCCCGACGTGACGATGAGGGTTTGACCAAGCGGATGCGTATGCCAGGCGGAGCGGGCGCCGGGCTCGAAGGTGACGAGGCCGCCGCTGACGCGGGCTGGCTCGCCCGTCTGGAACATCGGATCGACGCGCACTTGCCCGGTGAAGTATTCGGAAGGTCCTGGCCGCGGGAGTTGCGAACCGTTTCGCTTGATTTCCATTGTCGGTCTCCGAAGGATATCTGGTGTTGGCGACTGTCCGGCAGAACGTCCGGACGCAATCGTGGCGGCGAGCCCACCGCCGGATACAAGCATGGTTCTGCGGGTGATCATCCTTGCCGCCCCGTGGTGAAGTCGATGACGAACCGGTAGCGCACATCCTTGTTCACCACGCGCTCCACGGCCTTGTCGATCTGATCTGGGCGGATGAGCTCGATATCGGCCGTGATGTTTCGGGCCGCGCAGTAGTCGATGACCTCCTGCGTCTCGGCGATGCCGCCGATCATCGAGCCGGCAAGGCTCTTGCGGCCGAAGCCCATCTGCATGCCGCTGAGCGACGTGCCGTCGATGCCGAGCAGCAGCCCGACATTGACCAGCGTCCCGTCCAGCTTGAGCAGGTTCATGAACGGCTGCATCCGGAAGGTGTAGGGAACCGTCGAGATCAAGAGATCGAAGCGATTGGCGAGGCGCGACATTGCGCCCTCGTCGCTCGACAGCACCGCTTCGCGGGCGCCGAGGCGTTGCGCATCCGCGATCTTGCCCGGTGTCGTGGTGAAAACGGTGACGTCCGCCCGGCGCGTGACAGCCAGTTTCACGGCCATGTGGCCGAGCCCGCCGAGACCGATCACGCCGACACGCTGGCCCGGCGCAAGGCGCCAATGCTGCATCGGGGAAAAGGTCGTCACGCCGGCACACAGCAATGGTGCGGTCGCGGCGAGGTTGGCGCCTGGCGGAATGCGGATCGCGAAGTGCTCGGTCACGACGAGGCGTTCCGAGTAACCGCCATACGTCACGCCGCCAGAGACCCTGTCCGGCGCATCATATGTGAAGGTCGTCTCTTTGAGGCAGTTCTGCTCGCGGTCGGCCCGGCAATTCTCGCACTCTCCACATGAGCTGACCATGCAGCCGACCCCGGCGATATCGCCGACGCGGAACTTGGTGACGGCATTGCCCACACCAGCAACGCGGCCGATGATCTCGTGACCGGGAACGCGCGGAAACGTCGTCGAGCCCCAGTCGCCACGGATCGCATGGATGTCGGAATGGCAGATCCCGCAGTAGTGGACGTCGATGAGCACATCCTTGGGGCCGACTGCGCGACGCTGAATCTGCATCGGCGCGAATAGCATTTTTACCGCACTGACTCCGTAAGCGCGCACCGAAAATGGCCCGGTCGGGGTTACGGGCTGCTGCGCCTTCGCAGCCGTCGTCAGCGCCGCGACGAGCGGCGCCGCGGCGAGGCCTGCACCCGCCAAAAGAAACTGCCGCCGCTCCGCCGCGATCGCCGGGTGGTGGGCACGTGTGTCATCGCATTTGTCGCACATCGCTCATCTCCTTGTCCGAAGTCGCGAGTGCCGGCACGGCGTCCAAGGTGTCGGCTGCTCTGCAAAGCTCCATGCCCAGACGCCTCTGTCGCACCTCGCGGGCCGGGCCGGGCCGCTCCGCTCAGACCGTCAGCAGCGTATCGATGACGCGTCGCTTGTGGTTTGCTCTCGCTCAAGCCCTGCGCGGTGGCACCCGTAGCCGTGCAGCCAAGGCGTCCTGGTAGCCGCGAAAGGCTGCGGTGCTGCCGCTGGCACCGAGAAACGCCAGCGGCTCCGGGAACGTCATGTCGGTATATTTCGCGCTGGCCCGGAGCGGTGTCAGCACTTCTTGGATCGTGAAACCAAGACGGCCTTCGCGCGTGTAGTCGTTCGCGCCGCCGCCGGCTGTGACCACCACCAGCATCTCCTTGCCTCTGAGTTCCGCTGGTGGCCCCGCTCCCCAGATGTCGTTCAAGTAGGCCTTGAGCATCGGCGTCAGATTGAACCAGTGGATCGGGAACATCAGGACGAGCCGGTCCATCTCCGCATAACGTCTGCGCTCGGCATCACGATCGAAACCGCGCAGGTTGTCGCCATAGATCGTTTCGAGGTTCTTGAACTCCGACCCTTCAGCTTTCCGCGCGACCTCCCAAAGCGCCTTGTTGACGACGGAGCGGTCGGGATAGGGGTGCGAGGCGATGATCAGCGTCCTCGCACTACCGCTTGCGGTTTGAGCCTCGGCTCTCACCTGCCAGATCGCCGGAGACATCGCGGCGCCAAGCGCCAGTCCCGCGCCAGCCGTCACAAGACTGCGCCGGCTCAGATCGCGCGAGTGACCGGTACTCTCGTCATCGCAAGCGTCGCACATTTCACAAATCCATCTCAGGGGTCGAATCTGCAACGCCGACGAGCAATAAGTACTTGAGGGCATGCCTCATGGCCGTTTTTCCTGTTCCTTGTGCACTGGTGCGACCGGCACGACTTCGATCGTGGCGTCGCGGGCGCGCGTGTCGATCATCGGCGCGAGATAAGGGCTGCCGCGGTATTTAGCGCCGTAGGCATCATCGATCGCTTGATTGATTGGTCCGGCGGTTGGCGCGAACCTAACATCCCAGGTCTGGCCGGCCGCCGTGATCCGTCCCGATTTCTGTCTGAGTGCGGCCTGATACCAGCGCGACTTCTGGCCGCTGTAGGCGCGCACATAGAGTGCCCCATCGACGACGACGGACCAGATCCACGTCGGCGTGCCGTGCGTGACGCCGTCATCGCGCAGCGGCGCGATGTGCAAGTCGTCGCTCTCGGCAATTCGCTTCAATTCGTCTTCTGGCCATAGCGTCATGTTTGCCTCTTCGGGCGTTTGTTGCTTTGACTATGGTGGCTGCGCCCAGCGTCCGCACGGATCGGCTCGATCAAACTGTGAGCAGCGTCTTGATGGCGCGCCGCTCGT
>CALFEM010000294.1 GCA_937950105.1 uncultured Alphaproteobacteria bacterium
CATCCGCGGTGACGCATCCGGGCTCCGCGCCGGCCAGTTCATGACGGTCCTGGCGACCACGACCAATGACCGGAACGGCATTGCCGTGCCGCGCGAGGCCGTTCTTCGCGGCGCCAACGGTCAGAGCATCGTCTACGAGCACAGCAACGCCGAGCGGTTCGTGCCTCGGGAGGTTCGCATTGAGCAGCTTGATGCAGAACGCGTTTTGATTGTCGCTGGCATCGAGCCAGGTAAACGCGTGGTCACGACAGGCGCTGAACTGCTGAACCAGATCCGCTGATCCTCCCATTATCTTGAGCACAAGGAGAAATAGCATGGCCGTCGTGAACTACAGGGCTGCACGCATCGTCGGAGTCGGCATCGCGAGCGCAGCGGGGCTCGCAGTCGGATCGATGACGTTTGCCCAGGATCATTCGAAGATGAACCACGGCGAGCACAACATGGCGACATCCGCTGCTGCGTCACCAGCGGCAAAGGCCTTCGAGGCGGTCAACGCCAAAATGCACAAGGACATGACGATGTCGTTCAGCGGGGACGCGGACGTCGACTTCGTCAAGGGCATGATTCCGCACCATGTCGGCGCGGTCGACATGGCCAACGTCGTCTTGCAATACGGCAAAGATCCGGAAGTCCGGAAGCTGGCCGAAGAGATCATCAAAGCGCAAGAAATCGAGATCGCGTGGATGCGCAATTGGCTCAAGAAGAAGGGCGCGCAGTGACGCTCGTGAGATATCCGATGCCGTGTTCCACCAGGACGCCGGAGTTTCGGACCTGACCGTGGCAGTGCGAGTTCAAAGCCCTACGAAGTACAGCACATTTTCGAGATAGGACGACGCGGCGGCCATGTTCACATTTCTGGTTACAGCTTCGCTCCGCAATCGCCTGCTGGTGCTAGCACTCGCGGCCGTGATGGTGCTCTACGGGGCCTTCACGCTGCAGCGGCTCCCGGTCGACGTGTTCCCTGATCTTAATCGACCGACCGTCACGATCATGACGGAGGCGGAGGGGCTGGCGCCGGCCGAGGTCGAACAGTTGGTGTCATTCCCGATCGAGACGCAGATGAACGGTCTGCCCGGCGTCTCGCGCGTGCGCTCCGTGTCCGGCGTCGGATTGTCCATCATTTATGTTGAGTTCGAGTGGGGCACCGACATCTTCCGTAACCGCCAGCAGATCTCCGAGCGTCTCGGCCTCGTCAAGGAGCAACTGCCTACGAACGTGACGCCGCAGATGGGGCCGATCAACTCCATCATGGGCCAAATCCTCATGTTCGCGGTCACGGCCGAGACGGCCGACCCGATGGAGGTCCGCGAGATCGCCGATTTCGTCATCCGGCCGCGCCTCTTGACCATACCGGGCGTCGCCCAGGTCATTCCGATCGGCGGTGAGGTGAGGCAGTTCCGCGTCGCCCCGAACACGCCCGCCATGCGCGCGCTCGGCGTCACACTCGAGCAGATGGAGCGTGCGCTGGAGCGCTTCGGCACCAACAGCGGCGGCGGCTTTGCCGACCAGTACAGCCGCGAGTATCTGATCCGCAACATCGGGAGGACGCTTAAGCTCGAAGACCTGCGCGACGTCGTCATCGCGGCCGAGGGCGGCCGCTCGGTCTATCTGCATCAGGTCGCGGACGTGAGTTATGGCGCGCGGCTGAAGCGCGGCGAAGCGGGGTTCATGGGCAAGCCCGCCGTCATCGTCTCGGTCGAGAAGCAGCCGGCGATCGACACGGTCAAGCTGTCGGCGGAAGTCGAGCGAGCCCTTGCCGAACTCAACGCGACGATGCCGAAGGGCATCAAGATCGACAACATCGTCTTCCGGCAGGCCAACTTCATCGAGACCTCGATCGGCAACGTCAAGACGGTGCTGGTGGAAGCGGTGGCCGTCGTTGCGATCGTGCTGTTCCTGTTCCTGCTCAACGTCCGCACGACGCTTATTTCGCTGACCGCCATCCCTGTCTCGATCCTGATCACCGCCATCGTGTTCTATGCACTCGGGCTTTCGATCAATACGATGACACTTGGGGGCCTCGCCATAGCCATCGGCGAGCTGGTCGATGACGCAGTCGTCGACGTCGAGAACATCTTCCGACGCCTGCGCGAGAACCGGGAGCAGGGAAATCCGCGCTCGACATTCGACGTGGTGGTCGGCGCCAGCCAGGAGGTCCGCTCCGGCATCGTCTACGCGACGATGATCATCGTGCTTGTCTTCGTCCCGTTGTTTGCCCTGACGGGCATTGAGGGGCGACTGTTCGCCCCTCTCGGACAAGCCTACATCATCTCCATTCTCGCGAGCCTCGTCGTCTCGATCACGCTGACGCCGGTGATGGCCTACTACCTTCTGCCGAGCCTGAAGCGGCTCGACGAGCACGAGGGGTGGCTGGTTCGCACACTGAAGCGCGGCAACCGCGCACTGCTCGCGTGGTCGTTCGCGCACCCGCGCACGCTCATGATCGGCGCCACGACCGGAGTGCTCGTGGCACTCATTGCAGCCATCGCGCTACCGCGCGCCTTCCTGCCGCCGTTCAACGAGGGCACGTTGACGATCAATACGCTCTTTCAGCCCGGCATCTCACTGGCCGAAAGCCATCGCGTTGGTCTGATTGCCGAACGCCTCATTATGGAGGTGCCCGAGGCCAAGCTGGTCGCGCGCCGCACCGGCCGCGCGGAGCTCGACGAGCACGCCGAGGGCGTGCATTCCTCGGAGATCGAGGTCGATCTCAAGCCCGGGGGGCGCACGAAGAACGAGATCATCAATGATATCCGCAGTCGCCTGTCGGTGCTGCCTGCAGCCACCAACATCGGCCAGCCCATCTCGCACCGGCTCGACCACATGCTGTCGGGCGTGCGTGCCCAGATCGCGGTCAAGGTCTTCGGCGAAGACCTCGATACGCTGCGCGGCCTTGCCGAGGATATTCGCCAGCGGCTCTCGAAGATCCCGGGCGTCGTCGATCTGCAGGTCGAGCGACAGGTCCGCATTCCGCAACTCGAGATCACCGTCAACTACAAGAAGGCCGCGCTCTATGGCCTCCAGCCCGCCAAGATCACCGAGGAGCTGGAACGGCTCTCGAACGGACGACCGGTCTCGCGCCTCATCGACGGCAGCAAGCGCTTCGATCTCGTCGTGCGCCTCCCCGACCGTACGCGCACGACGCAGGGTCTGTCGGACCTGCTGATCGAGACACCTGTAGGCTGGATCCCGCTGCGCCAGGTCGCCGATGTCAAGGAGACAGACGGTCCAAACCAGATCCTGCGCGAGAATTCGAAGCGGAGGATCGTCGTCCTCGCGAACTCCGACGGCGAGCGCGACATGGCCGCGATCATCACCGACATACGTCGCGAGCTGGCTGCCGCGAAGCTTCCTACGGGGTTCTTCACCAGTCTCGAAGGCACCTTCCAGGCTCAGGAGGAATCGATGCGCACGATCGCGGGTCTGTCGGTGATCTCGCTCGCGATGATCTTCGCGATCCTCTACAGCCGTTATCGCTCGGTGCTGTTCGCGCTCATCATCATGGGCAGCGTGCCGCTGGCGCTCATCGGCTCTGTGATCGCACTGTGGTGGGCAGGACAGCCGCTCTCCGTCGCCAGCATGATCGGGTTCATCACGCTAACCGGTATCGCGACGCGCAACGGCATCCTGAAGATCAGCCACTACATAAATCTCGCCATTCACGAGCGGGTTCCATTCGGGCCCGAGCTTGTCATGCGCGGAAGCCTTGATCGCCTCACA
>CALFEM010000295.1 GCA_937950105.1 uncultured Alphaproteobacteria bacterium
CTCAGCCCCGTATGCCTCAGCCACATATCCCTCAGCCGCATTTGGCGAAGCCGCAGTCGCGGCAGATCCAGCACCCCTCCTGCCGCTCCAGATGCGGCGACGAGCAGCGCGGGCAGAACGAGATGCGGCGCGGTTCCGGCCGGGCTGCCGCCGACGCTGCCGAAACCATCGCCGGGTTGGTGCCGCCGGCGGAGCCCGACGACCTCCCTGCACCACCGCCCGCCTCCGCGGCGGCGCCACCCGCCGACCCCGAAACCGCACCCGCACGCCTATCCGCGCCCGTGGCCACCCCGGAGCCTGACCGGGACTCCGCGCCCGAGCGTCGACGTCCCGATCGGGCCGACGACGCACGCTCGTCGAATGCCGCGTCGGCAGGCGCCTGCACGAGACGTTGCACGGACACATCCGCGGCGTCCTCGTAGGACGTACCCGGCAAGTCGGCATCGGCCGGGCGGAAGCCGATCCCGACCAGATGCCGCTCTATGATGCCGCCGATGGCGGCGAGAAGGCTCGGCACATAGCGCCCCTCCATCCACTGGCCACCCTGCGGGTCGAACACCGCCTTCAGCTCCTCGGCGACGAACGAGACGTCGCCGCCACGGCGGAACACGGCGCTGATCATGCGCGTCAGGGCCACCGTCCACGCATAGTGCTCGAGGTTGCGGGTGTTGATGAAGATCTCGAACGGCCGCCGCCGCCCGTCGCGCTCGATGTCGTTGATGGTGACGTAAATGGCGTGATCGCTGGCCGGCCAGCGCAGCTTGTAGGTGAAGCCCTGCAGGACGGGATCGCGCTCGAGCGGTGGCGCCATGTAGACGACGCCGGCCGGAGTGCGCCGCAACAGCGCCCCGGATACGCGCTCGGCCTGCACCCGCTCTATCGTGGCGGCGACATCCGGTGCCGGCTCGGCAGGAGCCCCCGGTGTATCGGCGACTTCCACAGACTGCTCGCGGGGCGCGGCGGAGGGCGCATCCGCGCCGGCCCCCTGTGCTGCCGCCGCATCGACCGACTCGAGCACGGCCCCGGTGACAAGGTTCGGACGATAGGTCGTGCAGCCCTTGAGCCCATGCGCGTCGGCGTCGAGATAGATGGCCTCGAAGGCCTCGAAGGAAATGTCGGCCGGGACGTTGATGGTCTTCGAGATCGAGCTGTCGACGTGGCGCTGGATCGCCGCCTGCATGGCGATGTGAGCCGAGGGCGGCAGTTCGCGCGCCGTCACGAACGCGGGCGGCAGTGCCACGCCTTCGCCATGCTCGCGGCGGAACCGGGCATAGGCATAATCCTCGACCAACTGCTCGCGCCGCTCCCCTCCCTCGTCGAGCACGTGCCGGCGATAGCGCAGATCGTAGATCGGCTCGATACCGCTCGACACGTTGCCGGCCAGCAGCGAAATGGTCCCGGTCGGCGCAACCGACGTCAGGCAGCCATTGCGGATGCCGTTCTTCGCGATCGCCTTGCGCACGTCGGCGTCGAGCCCCTGCACGAAGGGAGCCGCAAGAAACGCCGCCTCGTCGTAGAGCGGGAAGGCGCCCTTCTCTGCCGCGAGTTCGGCACTCGTCCGGTAGGCGGTGGCGGAGATCGCCGCCATCCAGCGCGCGGCGAGCGAGCGCGCCGCGGCGCTGTCGTAGTGCAGGCCGATGGCCGCCAGCGCGTCGGCTAGCCCGGTGACGCCGAGCCCGATGCGCCGCTTGGCATGGGCCTCGCGACGCTGCTCGGCGAGCGGATAGCGGGCGACGTCGATGATGTCGTCGAGCAGGCGCACGGCGACCGCCACCCGCCGCTGCAGCCGCGACAAGTCGATCGCCGCCTCCGGCGTGAACGGCTTCTCCACCAGCGCCATCAGGTTGATGGAGCCGAGCAGACACGCACCGAAGGGCGGCAACGGCTGCTCTCCGCACGGGTTGGTGGCGCTGATCTCTTCACAGTAGCGCAGGTTGTTCATGGCGTTGACGCGATCGATGAAGATCACGCCCGGCTCGGCGTAGTCGTAGGTCGAGCGCATGATGCGATGCCAGAGATCGCGCGCACGCACGGTCCGGTAGACCTCCCCCCCGAACACCAGCGGCCAGTCCGCGTCGGCGCGCACCGCCGCCAGGAATGCATTGCTGACGAGGACCGAGAGATTGAAATTGCGCAGCCGCCCCGCTTCCGACTTCGCGGCGATGAAGAGCTCGATGTCGGGATGATCGGCGCGCATGGTCGCCATCATGGCGCCGCGACGCTGCCCCGCCGACATGATGGTGCGGCACATGGCGTCCCACACGTCCATGAACGTGACCGGACCCGAGGCGTCCGCCCCGATGCTGCGCACCAGCGCGCCGCGCGGACGCAAGGTCGAGAAATCCATGCCGACGCCGCCGCCCGCCTGCATGGTCATCGCCGCGTCCTTGACGGCGTCGAAGATCGAGCCGAGATCGTCCTCGATACGACCCATGACGAAGCAGTTGAACAGCGTCACCGCACGCCCGGTGCCGACACCGGCGAGGATGCGCCCTGCGGGAATGAACTCGAGCCCGGCCATGGCGTCGTGGAATTCAGCCGCCCACCGCGCCTTTGCCTTGCGCCCCTTTTCGGCCGCCGCTGCCGCCTCGGCGACGCGCGTCAGTGTCTCGGCGAGCGTCGCCTCGGACGACCCGTCAGGCCGCCTGAAGCGATATTTCCGACGCCAGATGTCCTCGGCGATCGCAGCATTGAAGACGGTGGCCATCGGCGACCTCGAACCGGGGAATTACACCCGGCTAATCTAGGCCCGCGCTCACGACAAGTCAACGATTGTTCGCTTCTTGTTCTGTCTTGGTTTCAGCATAGTCGTAGGGCATCTGTCCGATGCGTGCGACCGCCGGGTCGCAAGCCTCCTCGACCAGCCGGGCCGTCGCCGCCTCGATGCGCTCCTGCAGCTCGCGCTTGAACCTCTTGCGGTCCATGCCCGGCGGCATCGGCGGCAGGATCTCGACGACGATCGTTCCCGGACGGCGCAGCCAGCTGCGGCGCGGCCAGAACACGCCGGAGTTCAGCGCCAGCGGTATGCACGGCAATGCGAGTGCTTCATAGAGGGCGATGGCGCCCGGCTTGTAGTCGGGCGGCGCACCCGGAGCGCGGCGAGTACCTTCGGGGAAGATGACGATCTCGCGCCCGGCAGCGGCGCGGTCCCTCGCGTCGGCGATCAGTCGCTTGAGGGCCGACGGCCCGCGCTCGCGCTGAACGAAGATGTGGCGGAACTTGTGGCTGAACCAGCCATAGAGCGGGATCCAGCCGAGTTCGGCTTTCATCACCATCGCCGGATCGCGAAACAGCGTGATGAGCGCGAACGTATCCCACGCCGACTGGTGCTTGGCGGCGACCAGCACGGCACCTGCCGGCAAATTCTCGCGCCCGCGCACCTCGAGGCGGGTGCCGGCGATCAGCCGCAACCACCACAGCGAAGCGTGTGCGTGGGCCTTGAGGCCCAGCATCGCCCAGCGCCGCGGCCCGAGCAGCAGCGGCGAGCCGAGGACGAGGAACACGGCGGTATTGACGTAGAATACGACAGCGAACAGCAGGGAGCGGACGACGAGCATGGAGCGGTGTCGCTTTCGGCGAATGAAGGACGCCCCTTCGCGGGGTGCCCATCAATGTCGTGATTGCCGAACGAGATCAAGCAAGGCCGCGCCTGCCTCAGTCCCGGGCGTTGGCGACGGCTGGCGGCAGCGGCGCTCCTGCGGTGGCCGAACTCGACTGCCAGCGTCCGAGGGTTCGCGCGGCGGCGAGCCGGACGGCGGCCGGCAGCAGCTTCAGGTATTCCGACAGCAGGACGCGCGCGGTCCCCGGATGCAGCCACCACGCCTCTTCAGCGAAGTTCTTCGGCACCACGGCATGGGGGACGATGGTCACATCGGGCAGCACGCGCGCGAACTCGGCGAGGCTGCGCGGCACGTGGTAGTTCGAAGTGACGAGAATCAGGCTGGAAAAGCCGTGCCGCTCGGCCCAGGCGCGGGTTTCACTGGCGTTGCCGATGGTGTCCAACGCCTTGGTATCGACGTCGACGCAACAATCCAGCAGTGCCGGCGGAAGCCCGGTGATACGCTTCAGATCGGCGCGGGTGACACTTGGATGGACGCCGCTGATGAGCAGTCGCTTGCCGCGCTGCTGCTCGAGCAGGCGGGCGCCCTCGGCGATGCGGAATTCTGCCCCGGTGAGCACGACGATGGCGTCCGCCAGGGGCACCGCCCTGCTCGTCGGATCGCGCATCACGAAGCCGGTGAAGACGAGGAAGCCGAGCATCACCGCAGCGACACCGAATGCCGCCAGGACGACCAGAATGCTCACAGCCCGTCTCATCGCTCGCTCCCACCCGGGCAGCTTAGCTGATTTGCAGCGGGGCTTGGCAAGCCATGACTTGGGCGGGTGAACAGGGGCAGGCATCGGAACCGGGTCGCCGGCCCGCGACCGCTGGTCAGCCTCAAACGCGCGTGTTGAGGATGCGATAGACGCCGAGCCGCGACGTCAGCATGCAGAGCGCAGCGATGACGACGACGACGATGATGAGCAGCACATAACCCGCCGCGTCGAGCGTGCCCGAGCCGATCATGCGGTGCATCTCGGCCAGCGTGACCGCACCCCCCCCGAGCAGTTGCACCACCCACGGCAGCGACAGGAACACCAGCATGGCCGAGACGGCGCCGACCAGCCCGGCGCGGATGCCGAGGCGGAGGAAGTGCTTCTCGAACTCGCGCGCGATGAAACGGTCGGTGGCGCCGACGAAATGCAGCACCTCGACGATCTCGCGGTTCGAGGCCATCGAGCTTTTCGTGGCCGAGATGATGATGGCGGTCGTCGCCGCGCCGACCAGCAGCAGGATGGCGATGCCGCCGACCGCGAACGAGCGCATCACCGTGCGGATCTGCTGCTGCCACTGGCGGTGATCGTCGAGCGTTACCGCCTTGAAAGACTGAGCGAGCTTCTTGCGCACGGCTTCGAGATCGGGCGGCGCGTTGCGATCGACCTCGACCGCGACGAGGCGCGGCACCGGAAGCGCCTTCCAGGCGTCCGAGCTGCCGAGCCACGGCTCCAGCAGATGCCCGGATTCCTCGAGGCTCAGCACCTGCACCGAGGCGATGCCCTTTTCGGCCGTCAGCATGGCGGCGACCGCGGCCACCGTCTTGTCGGTGTCGGCGCCGTCGCGCGGCTCGACCTGCACGGTGACTTCGCTGGCGACGTCCCGCAGCCAGGCGTCCGCCGACTGTTTCATCATGTAGACGGCGCCGGCCGTCAGGCAGGCGAGAAAGCACATGATGGAAATGACGAGTGTCAGCGAACTGCCGGTGACGGTGCCGGCCGGAACAATCGGCGCCGGCCCGCGCTTGGGGCCGGGGTCGGCGGCGGCGGGCCCGGCGCCGCGCGGCTCCGGCGCCTCGATGTGCGGGAGGCTGTCGGGCGGCGGCGCATAGTGCCCCGCTGGCTGGCCGCCGGTATAAGATCGGAAGAGCGTCGCGTAGGGAAAGAGTGTAGATCTCGGTGGTCG
>CALFEM010000296.1 GCA_937950105.1 uncultured Alphaproteobacteria bacterium
GGTCTCGGCTTCGATGCGAGCAATGCTGTCGGCAATTTCCCGGCGCGCCGTATCGGCATCGAGCTTCGACAACGCCAGATGCCGCATGGTGTGCGCGCCGATCGTCACCAGCGGATCGGCGGCGAGCCTGCGGATTTCGTCCCAGGTCATGATCAGCTCGCGGCACAGTGCTTCACTCGAAAGGCCGAGTGGAGACGCGAGTGAAGCGACGATCGCGCGGGCCTGCAATTCATCCATGCCGCGCAGACGCCAGTAGATTTCCTCGAAGGCCCGTTCCTTGGCTGCCGTCGTCCTCGTGGCGAAGGTACGGGCGTCGCCATCGAGTTCGACACGCACCTCGTCGGAACGCTCGATGACGCGCTCGAGCATCAGCCACCAGAGATCGCCGCGGCCATCCGGGTAGTCACCCGGGACATAGATCGTGAACGGGACGCCGAGACGGCGGAAGATCGGATAGGCGTAGTCGAGATTGTCGCGATAGCCGTCGTCGAATGTGAAGCAGGCGAACGGGCGTCCGCGTCCACCGCTGCGCAGCCGCTCCGGCACCTCGTCGAGCGTCAGGATCTCGAAGCCCGCCTGCACGACCTGATGGATCACCCGTTCGATGAAATCGGGTGTGACCTTGAGGATGCGGTTCGGCTCGAACGCGCGCGGCGCCTCCGGCGTCACACGATGCAGCATGAAGATCGCACCCTGGCCGCGCGTGAATGGCGCCACGATCTCGTCGGCGCGCGTGTAGTAGAGCGCGGACAGCGCGGCTTGCAGCATCCTCGTCGTTCGACGGCTCAAAATGAACTCTCCAGCCTCTGTCGACCAAAATCAGAGTGCGACATGCAAACGTCGTGCAATCATCTCCTGTACGACGGCGCAAAAGGGCTGAAGGGTAAAGCCTGCGTTAACCTTAGCGCGATCACGAAGCTGGCCGGACGGTTCAGCGCGGCTGGATCTCGATCTGCGACGGCACGCCGCGACGCACGAAGCGCTGCGCGGGCGTTGCCTTGCCCTCACCGCGCGCGAAGCGGATGAGCACGATGTCCGTGACCTCGAAGCCGAGAAAGGTGCCCGGCGGGTCTTGCAGTGCGGCCGACTTGCGGCGCGCCTCACCGACCGTGACGCCTGCGTCGAAGCGGCCCTGCACGGTTTCGAACAGCAGCCGTGCATCCTCGTAGGCGCCGACCACGATGATATGGTCGTAGGCTTCGTCGAGCGCGTCGAGCAGCAGGTTCAGCCGCTCTGCATCCAGTTGATCGGCCGGTCCATCGAGATCGAGGCCGCTTCCGGCGGCGATGACATGCGCCTGCGAGCCCGGCACACTCTGGATGACGTCCTCGAAGCTCGCATCGCCGCCGATCAGATCGACGATCCCCGGTTGCGCCTGGATACCGGCGGCGCGCGCGAAACCCTGGCCGCTCGTGGCCCAGTCGATCAGGACGACCTGTTTGCCTTCGCGCAGCAGTTCCTGCGCCAGATCGAGCGCTTCGCCGCTGCAGTCGGTGGCGTTCGTCTCGCCCGCGATCAGCGTGCGAAAACCACCCTTGCTCGGAGCCGCATCGCGAATGTGGCGGGCCAGCTTGGCGACCGTGGCGATCTCGACGATCTCGCCGGTGATCGACAGCGTCGGCTCGGCCTCGTTGTCGCGCTCCATCGTCTCGACTCGCGAGGCCATGGCCGCAGCCGCAGGTGCGCGCGGTTCGAGCTTCGGCTCGGCTATCGTTTTCGCCGGGGTGGCGGCACGCGCCGCGACCGGATCGACTGCGCCGGCACCGCGATCGGACGCGCGCCGCATCGGATTGGCGCCGCCGTGCGCCAAGCCGCCGCGAGCGCCGGCGAGAAGGCTGCGCGTGATCACCCAGGCGATGCCGAACAGCAGCGACGCCAGCATGGCGAGCAGGGCATACTGGCCCTTCTTCGGGAAAACCGGGACGCTCGACGCCCGCGCCTTCGAGATGATCTGCGCCTCGACCGGAACGACGCGGCTGTCGGCCCGCGCACGGTTCGCCTCGAACTGCGACTGCATGCGCTCCAGCTCGGCGCGTTTCGACTTGGCGACGGCCTCGAGCGCGCGCAGTTCGACCTCGCTGGTCGAAGCGGTCACCACCTGGCTCTTCAATTCGTCGAGGCTCTTGGTCACCGACTGCTCGCGCATCGCCGCGACTTTGGCCTCCTTGTCCAGGCTCTCGGCGATCTTGGCGACCTCGCCAGCAATCTGTCGCTTCAGTCCTTCGAGATCGGCATGGAGCTGGCGCATGCGCGGATGTGCCGGCAGCAGCGTCGCGGAAAGCTCGGAGATCTCGCGTTCGAGCCGCACGCGCTGCTGTGCCAGGCTCTGCATCAGCGGCGATTTCTGCACATCGGGAAGCGCATCGGCCGCACCCGACTTCGACAACTCGCGTGCGGTGCGGGCGCGGGCCTCGGCCTCGCTGCGCGCCGATTTCGCCTTGGTCAGCTCGCCGGTCAGCTCAGCCAGCTGCTGCTCGTTGAGCCCCGTTCGCTGCGCCCCGCCCTTGAAGATGTCCTTCTCGCCCTTGAAGCGCTCGACCTCGGCCTCGGCCTGCTGCACTTCCTCGCGCATGCGCACGATCTTCGGCTCGAGGGCCTTTTGCACTTCGTCCGTCTCGACGACCGTCGCCTTGGCGAGCGTGGCGCGGTAGTCGTCGGCGAGCGAATTGGCGATGTCGGCGGCGAGCTCGGGATCGGACGACGTGACGCGAATCCCGATGAACCGGCTCTCTTTCGCCGCGTAGACCTCGAGGCGCTTGAAGAACGCATTGAGGACGCGGTCCTGCTCACTCTCTCCGTCGCGCGGTCCACCGAGCCCCGCCATGCGGGAGACACGATCGAGCGCATCGACCGGTCCGAGCGCGCTGTTGAATTCAGGTTTCGTCGCCAGTTGCAGCTTGCCCACGGTTCGCGACGCGAGATCGGGCGACATCAGCGCACGCACGTGCGTGTTGATAGCTTCCTTGTCCATGCGCGGAGCAATCGCCTCGGCGGAGGCGAGTTCCGATTTCGGCGAAGCAAACGGGTTCGCCGCCTCCTTCGCGGCAATGCTGAGCTGCGCCTCGGAGAGATAGCGCGGCGCCATCATCGACAGCACGCCGAAGGTGCCGGCACCGACCAGCAGGCTCGTCAGCAGAAGGTTGCGGCCGCTCCGGCGCAACGCGCCCCAGATGGACGTCACGTCGATGTCGTCAGGAGAGGCATTGATGTTGGCGCGCATGATCCTGGCCCGAAGCACGGATTGATTCCTGCATCGGATTAGAACGGCATGCGGGTAATCAATCCCTTAATCACGCGTACTTTCGTTTCGAACCGGGACAGCGGCTCAGTCTTTTTTAACCTCGCTGACCTTAAATGGGCACATCGGACGTTTTTCTCGGGAGAGCCGTATCATGTGTCTTCGTCGCGTTGCGCTGCCAACTGCGCTCGCACTCCTGCTAGCCGGATGCGCGCACGATGGTGACCTCGTCGGCGACGTGCTGCGTACGTTCGACGATGGCGTACCGCGCGTGATCGCGAGCGATCCCGGTCCCGTCAACGGCTATCCCACACCAATGGCACCGCCCGTCGTCGCCGTCGCCAGCCGCTCGAGCTTCGGCGAGCCCGGCGATGCTCCGGGAATGCCGCGCGGTCCCCAGGCGGTCGCCGATACCGACGGTCCCTACCTCCTCGATACCGGCGACAGGCTGCGCATCTTCGTCTACGGCCAGCCGAACCTGTCGCGCGTCTACACGGTCGATCACGCGGGTCTCATCACCGTGCCGCTGATCGGCACCGTCAAGGCGCGCGGCCTGACCACCATGGATCTCGAGGGCTCCATCACGAGCCAGCTCGGCGCCGAATACGTGCGCAACCCGCATGTCACCGTCGACATCCAGCAGAAAGATCGGAAGAGCGTCGTGTAGGGAAAGAGTGTAGATCTCGGTGGTCG